>JAYVSC010000036.1:0-3295 GCA_043775705.1 Spirochaetales bacterium
TCGGTTTCAGCCCAATTTTCAATCACCGGAAGATCAAAGGGCGCTTTCATTTTTTCAAAATCGACATACATGGGCTCATTAACCGGCGATATCGTATGGGTAACCGGAAGGCTTTCTCCGGCGGCGAGATCACCCATGTATTTTTCATATCCGGAACCCTTCTTGAAAGATGAATCTGACAGGGCGCTCTCTTCGTCATCGAAGCTTTCCGATTCGGACAGGGTATCCCCGGCAGCAGGTGTGTACATGACTGAATCAATGGGATCAAAAATAAAACGGGAGTCGGAGACAGGGACGGCTTTCCCTGTTTTTTTGAGGCTCAAATCCGCTAAATGCGACAAAAGCAGGTACTCGATGAAAATAAAGAGCAGGGTAGAAATGATCAGACCGGCGGTCACGAGGCGGGAAAAGGTATCGCTGCCGATAGTAAGGGCAATTTTTTTGACGAGAATTTCTCCGGCAACAGCGGTAAAAAAAGGGAAAATCGAACCCGCAAACATGACTCCCGAGCGCTGCGTCCATCCTGGAATGAGCAGAAGAATCGCCCCATAGAGTATAAGGCAAGGAACGAGAAGAGAGGAAAAACCATAGGCCGAGTAGAGGATGATTCCCGGCAGCGACAGGAAATGCTGAGCCGACGAAAAGGTAAAAATCGCGCTTAAAAGGGATATTCCCAATAAAGAGGCCGTGACAAACAGAACCATGCCGAAAAAAAGAGATGCAGGACGCTGTTCTTTTAGTGAAATATCCTTATCCATGAAAAACTCCCTCAGGATGCGATAAAATAGATTGTGAGCGCAAAATACCCGATAATGAAAGCCCTTGCGTGTAGTTTATCGGCATCTTTCAACTTGTGTATTAATGATTCGGGACGCCTGTTGTTCAGAATAGTTCGCGGACGATCTGTCCAGTAGTTTTTTGATAGTAAAGATACCCATAAACAGAGGCGGCCGCAAGCACTTTACGGCCATACTCGCGGGTTTCGGCATAGGGCAGCGTCTCAAGAAACAGATCATCTTTCAGGCCTGCGGCGTCTTTCTGCCAAATCCGGACCCGGGATATCCCCGCATTATAGGCGAAAAGAGAGGGAAGAATACGGCCATCCAGACGGCGGATCATTTCCGACAGATAATAGGCCCCGAAAGCACTGTTCGTCGCCGGATCCAGAAGATCGAAGGACTCAAACTTGAGTTTTCGGGCTATATCGGAAGCGGTCGGCACCATAAGCTGGGTCAAGCCGATTGCGCCCGCACCCGACACCACATCAGATTGAAAAAAACTCTCGCTGCGGATCAACGCATATAAAAGATATTCGGGAATATTGAAGCGCGCAGCGGCTTCCGACACTTCTTTAAGCCAGGGTCGGGGATAGATCAGTTTAAGGTCTTCATCGGTAATCGGTGTGTCAGCAGATCGGAGGGTAAGGATGCTGAGGCGCAGGGCTTCGCTGTATTGACCTGCTTCCGTCAGGGCATTGTTTAATTCGGCTGCCAGGGGGCCCGAAAGGGATGGATACATTTTTACCACGTAGGGATAGACCATCTGGGGCAGTTTAAATTTGATAAAACCGCGAAGAACCATGGCGGCATCCGCTTCCGGACCCGCTGAGGGCCTTTTTTTTATTTTCGCAATTATTGAATCCGGCGCGCCGATCGGCAAATCCAGGACTTCGGCGGAAAGAACCCTGTAATAGAGGGATCCATGATCGCCCTCGAAAGCCCGGGTAAGGGCTGTCCTGGTATCGTCCGCTGACAGGATATTTGAACGGGCGGCAAGATAATCCAGGCGCACCTGTATTTCCTGGTCAGAGTAGTCCGAAAGGATTTTTCTGAGCTCCACAATCCGCTTCCAGTCACGTTTCTGCACCAGAGTCACTATCAGGCTGTCCAGAAATTCGGAAAAAACTCCCGGATTCTTCCAGGCAGGTGCGTACTTTTCAAGAACGGAAAACACGGAAGACGGACCATCTACCTTGACGGTATCCAGCAGGTACCAGAGCGCATTGTCATAATCCTGTCCGGCAGGAGCGATTTTCATCGCCTCCTCAAAGCGGTTTTCAGCCTTTAGCCGCTCTGTCTTTCCGCCGTGCGCATACAGCCGGCCGGCATAGAACATCAGCATATAGGCGGCTTCGCTCCGTGCCGCGCCTTGATCTGCATCCTGCGCTATTGACTCATGCAGGCCTTGGGCCTTCCGGTCGAGAAAAGCGGCATCCAGCAGGTAATCCGCAGAGCCATAGAGGGCGGCCTTGCCAAAATCCGACAGCACCGAACGGTGAAGGACTTCTGTCCCCCCGCGTTCGAGTATCGCTTTGGCATGCAGCCACGCGCTCGCGTATTCCTTGTGAAACACTTCGATGCGGCTCACCGTGATCTCCTTAAAGGCGACAGGCAGCACGGAAGGAAGCAATGGAAAGGCGGAAACAAGCTCATCTGACATGGAATGGTCATAATACCAGGAAGGGATATCGGTCGGAAAATCGGTGAATCTGCCGAGAGACAGCAGCAATTCGGAATGCATATTCTCGAGCGATGGAATATCGGTCCCACTATCCTGTTTCGGGGAGGCAAGGAGCTGTTCGATGGCCGCCAGTTTTTCTTCGGGAGTGCCGATCCGGATCAATTCCTTCAAGCATAGTAACCTGAAAAGAGCGGGGCTTTTTGCGACACCGAGCGCAAGCATTTTCCGGGCGTCCGGAATCCGGTCAGCATTGATAAGGTGGAGCGCAAAATAGTAGGGAGCCTCGTTTCCAAGGGTAAGCACCTGCTGATACAATCCGGTATCAACGGCATCAAAAAAGCGGTAATCGCGGGTTTGCAGACTGAAAAAAAGCTCTTCCCGGGTCTGTCCCCACAGTTTCGTATTTGTACAGGATATGCATAGAAGGAAGAGGCTTGCAAGAAGCAAGCCGATTCCGGGCCTGTAGGTCCAAAATCGGCTGTTTCGCTTATTTAGCGGGAATTTCGAGGTATGTTCCAGAAATAATGAGGTTCGGATTTCTAATCTTGTTGAATTTCGCAATAACAGTATAATCCCAGGGAGTTTTATAGTATGCATTTGAAATGTCCCATAACGTATCACCCCATTTAATCTTGTAACGGGTGGCTTTTGCTTCAGTGCTCGGTTCGGGTTGTGCGGGAACGGCTGCCGGTTCTTCAACAACCACGGCGGTATTATCAACAGGGGGAGGAGTTTCCACAACGGGAACGGTTTCGGGATTTGAGGCAGGTTCAACGGTCGGAACGATAGGCGCTTCGATGCTCGTGGAAGAAGACTGCGATGACTTGTTAACCAG
>JAYVSC010000037.1:0-3810 GCA_043775705.1 Spirochaetales bacterium
GTCGCGGACTTAGCCGCGCAATGGGAAAATCTGGTATTGCAAATGGAGGACAAACAATGAAGGTACTTGTAATCGGCGGAGCCGGATACATCGGGAGCCATGTGGTAAAGGCTCTTCTCGCGGCAAAGCATAAGGTAACCGTTTTCGACAATCTGTCATCGGGGCAGTTGTGCAATCTTTTCCCCGAAGCCTCTCTCATCGCCGGGGATATCCGCCATGCGGATGACATCAGCGCGGCCTTCGCGCGGGGCTTCGACGCGTGCGTGCATCTTGCCGCCTTCAAGGCAGTCGGAGAATCCATGTCAGAACCCGAGAAGTATTCGGTCAACAATATAACCGGCACCCTCAATATACTGAATGCCGCCAGCGTGCACAATTGCAGGAACATCGTCTTCTCGTCGTCGGCCGCGATTTTCGGTTCGCCCCAATATGTGCCGATCGACGAAAAGCACCCGGCGAATCCCGAAAGCTATTACGGCTTTACCAAGCTCGAGATTGAGCGGTTTCTCGGGTGGTACGACACCATCAAGGGCATCAAGTACGCCTCCCTGCGCTATTTCAACGCCGCCGGTTACGACCCGGACGGTACCCTGTACGGCCTCGAGAGGAATCCCCAAAATCTTCTGCCCATCATAATGGAGGTAGCCTCGGGGATGAGAGCGGAACTGCAGATTTTCGGGAAGGACTACGATACCCGCGACGGCACCTGCATCCGCGACTATGTGCATGTCTCCGACCTGGCAGTCGCACACGTGAACGCGCTTGAATACATCAGTTCCAAAAAAGAGAGCCTCATCGTGAATCTCGGAAGCGAGTCGGGAGTCAGCGTCACCGAAATGGTGGATGCCGCCCGCCGCATCACCGGGAAAGAAATACCCGCGCGCTATGTCGGCCGCCGTCCCGGCGACGCATCCGCCCTCTATGCAACTTCCGAGCATGCACGCAAAACGATCGCATGGGCGCCGAAGTATTCGGACGTGGACACCCTGATCAAGTCAACCTGGGCCGTGTACCAGAAAGCCTCGGCCGAAAAGGATTCCAAATGAAAAATCTCGACACCCTCACCGCCTATATCAAGGATTCGCTTCCCGCGATGATCTCCCTTCAAACTTTGCTCACCTCGATTCCCGCGCTGTCCCCGGAGTCGGGCGGAGAAGGGGAGCTCGCCAAATGCGAGGCCTTCACCCTTGCCCTGCGCGAATTGGGTTTTTCCAAATTTGACCGCTATGACACGCCGGACCCCCGGGTCGCCTCGAAGATCCGCCCTAACCTTGTCGTCACGATTCCCGGAGCCGACGACAGCAAGCGCGTATGGCTGATGACCCACCTTGACGTCGTGCCGCCCGGGGAGATGGCCAAATGGGTAACCGATCCCTGGACTCTCGTGCAGAAGGACGGAAAGCTCTACGGGCGCGGCGTCGAGGACAACCAGCAGGGGCTCGTATGCTCGGTATTCGCCGCCCTTTCCTTCATCAAGACCGGCATAACCCCGCCCCGCACCATCAAGCTGTTATTCGTCGCCGACGAGGAAATGGGATCCGATTACGGCATCCAATATATTCTGAAAGCGCATGACCTTTTCCTCCCGACCGACATCATCGTGATTCCGGACGGCGGCGACGATCAAGGCTCGACCATCGAGGTCGCGGAAAAAAATCTGTTGTGGATGAAGGCTTCCGTGCGCGGCAAGCAGGCTCACGGCTCGCGGCCCGATCAGGGAGCGAATGCCTTTTTGGCCGGAAGCGACCTGGCGCTCCGTCTCAACGGGCTTGAGACGCATTTCGGCAAGAAAGATCCCCTTTTCGATCCGGATCATTCAACCTTTCAGCCCACGAAAAAAGAGGCGAATGTCCCGAACATCAATACCATACCCGGCGAGGACGTGTTTTACATGGACTGCCGCATCCTTCCCTGCTATGACCTCAAAACCGTCAGGGCCGAGGCCGAGCGCATCGCGCGCGAGGTAGAGAAACGCCACGGAGTGCAGATCACCCTGAGCGACGAGCAGGCGGTCGAATCTCCCGCCACGCCGCTTTCCGCACCTGTCGTCAAGGCTCTGTCGAACGCGATTTCCGAAGTGTACGGGATTACTCCCCGCCCCATCGGTATCGGCGGCGGAACCGTCGCGGCTTTCCTGCGCCAGATCGGCTGCGATGCGGTGGTGTGGAGCCGGATGGACGAAACGGCCCATCAGCCGAACGAGTACTGCAAGCTTGAAAACCTCACCGGGGATTCCTGCGTCATGGCGGCCCTGATTCTCGGTTCGCTCGACAATTAGTACTGATTTCCGAAAGGAATAAAGCGTGGATTTAATCCTGTACAAAACAGAATATGATATACCTGCCGGCGGGCAACTACTGGCGGGTATATTCAAGCTCCGATGGGCGCAGATTACGCTGCGTATACGATTAATGATATTCCCGGGAAAAATGGTTTTACAAGGCGGAAAAGGTGAAATTATTGAAACAGGTAATTATTGCGCTTTCATTAACGGTTTTGCTCAGTAATGTAAATGGACAATCAGCAGATTATTCCTATGCAGCTATTATTTCGATCTTGCATAAAGGTGATTATCAAAAAGCAATTGAGGAAATAAATTTCTTGGTAAGTAAAAATAACGAAAACAGTACCGGACTACTATTTCTTCGAAGTACAATATATGTTGAATTAAATCAATTAGATAATGCATTAAATGATATTTGCAAGGTCATTTCTGTTTCCGAATTCTCGGATTATTATTTGGAAAGGGGCTATATTCATAGATTGCAGAATAAGTATAGAGAGGCGCTTGAAGATTATAATACTGCAATAAAACTAAACAAAGGAAATCAATTAGCATATACAAGAAGAGCGTTTTTAAATAATACATTAGGCAATTATCAGCTTTAGATAGATGATTATACTATTGCGCTACAAATTAATCCATTTGATTCAGAATCTTTCTACAATAGAGGATTTAACTATAAGCTTCTATTAAATTATCACCAGGCAATTGATGATTATTCACATGCAATTGAAATAGTCCCGACGTATGTAAAAGCCATAAACAGCAGAGGGAATGCAAAATCCCTGGCAAACGACAGTGATGGCGCAGAAATGGATTATAACGAAGCTTTTTTAATTGATCCGGCAAATCCAAATCCTTTGCATAATTTGGCTTTATTGTATACGGACAGGAAAAAATACGTCAAAGCAATAGAATATCTCAACAAAGCATTATTAATACAACCAAATATGATAGAAAGCTTGTATCAAAGAGGATTGTGTTATTTTAAACTCAATAAATATTCCGAAGCGCTCAACGATATAGAAAATGCCTTGAAAATTGATCAAAATAATGCAGAAGTATTGTCCTTGAAAAATATACTAATCGAAACAATCAATGCAAACAATTAACAGCGTATCCCGCCCAAGTATATCCGATAATAAAGTATACACGTATACCGGGCTAAAGTATAAAAAATGATACAGTACTAAGGATAATAAATTGGTACTTTGGTCTCAATTCCTTGTTTAATAAGGAATTGCTCTATTGTTTTAGAGAAATTTGAGTTTGGCATGTTTCTTGCTTCATTAAAGCGGGGGCTATATGTTCGACCAAGATTCTATAAGTAATTACCTTACCGAAATCAGAAAATACCCATTGCTCAGTTTTGAAGAAGAACTGGATTTGTCCCGGCGTATTCATGCGGGGGACGTAGCAGCGCACAAGAAGCTGATTGAGTCAAATTTACGGCTTGTGGTAAAGATTGCCCGTAAATATGCGGCACCGGACTTGCCGCTTCTCGATATCATCCAGGAAGGCAACCT
>JAYVSC010000038.1:0-69038 GCA_043775705.1 Spirochaetales bacterium
CATTAGTTGCTCTCCTCGGCGGGATTATTGATATCCAGGACAAATACGTTTTCAAGCCTGGATATCAATAATCCCGCCGAGGAGAGCAACTAATGGGCAAAATTGTTTTCTGGACAAGTATTACTGTCCTTTTTTTTTCGCTTCTCGAGGCAACCATATTATCCAACCTTCTCTTTCTTCCGGTCGTTCCTGATCTGGTTCTTCTGATCGTAGTATATGTTTCTTTCATGAATTCATCGATTACAGGGTCAACCGTCGGCTTTATTTCCGGCATGCTTTTAGACTTTCTTTCCGCCTCGCCCGTAGGTTTGAATGCATTTACGAAGTCGGTGACCGGCTTCATCGCCGGCAAGTTTTCAGGCTCGTTCAACCAGAATAAAATTTTGATTCCGGCCCTGATGGGCTTTAGCGCCACGTTGCTCAAGGCCATATTAACCCTGGTTCTATCCCTGTTCTTCGGATCAAACATACTTGTCTACAAACTGACCGGCAGCGTGTTCTGGCTTGAAGTGCTGGTAAATACGATTTGCGCGCCTCTCGTGTTTGCGCTTCTAGGGGTTTTTTCCGCATTTTTTATTGAAGATAAAAGGCTTCGTGAATGAACAAGGGTGATTCGCGCTCATTCCGCGTACTGGTCCTTTCAATTTTCATCTTTTCTCTGATCGGCTTTTTTGCCCTCAAACTTTTTACCATGCAGATAATCCAGGGTGACCAATACAGAAAACAGTCACAGGATATTTCCCAGCGCTCGCGGAAAATACCTGCGCAGCGGGGCGAAATTTTTGACCGTAACGGCACCGTTCCAATGGTGCTGAACATCAATTCCTTCGCGGTCGATGTCACTCCGGGCGAGATTCCCAAAGAACAATTTTCAACCGTTATTTCGCGCCTGTCGACCATCCTGACCGTGCCTGTTGCGGTGATCGAAAAAACCCTCCCCTTGGCAATTCGTCGCTCCTTTCAGAGTGTCGAGGTAAAGGCCAATGTTCCGTATACACTGATAACTGCCATAGCTGAAAGCATTGACGAACTTCCCGGCGTTTCCTGGCATTCAAAGCCGATCCGAAACTACGTTGAAAGCGGATCCATCTCCCACGTTCTGGGGTATGTCGGAAATATCACGCGTGAAGAATTGAAGATTTTTTACAATAAAGGATATACCACAAACAGTATCATCGGAAAGGCCGGAATTGAAAAACAGTATGATGAACAGCTGCGCGGCGTTGACGGCTTTGAATACCGCACGGTAGACGTGAAGGGTAAATACATAGAGAACAGCACATCGGTCAAAGCACCCGAAATGGGAAAGAACCTGATCCTGACGATCGACCGAAAGATTCAGCTTCTTGCAGAAGATGCGCTCGGACCCCGTATCGGGTCCGCCGTTGTCCTGAAACCCTCGACGGGCGAAATACTCGCGATGGTCTCTTATCCTTATTACGACCCGAATCTTTTTGGCCTTGATAATTCCAACGATGAATACCTGCGCCTTCTGACCGACAAGAATAATCCGCTGCTGAACCGCGTCGTAAATGCAAGCTACCCTCCGGCATCCACTTTCAAAGTCATCATGACGACGGCCCTGCTCGAGGAAAACGCAATATCCCCTGAGAAGAAAATAGATTGTCCAGGTGAGATCACCTACGGGGACCGCCTGTTCCGCTGTCATATCAGAAAACCGGGTCACGGTCCTTTGGACTTGAAAAATGCGCTTGCGCAATCCTGTGATATCTATTACTGGACCGCCGGACGGGATTATCTGGGTGTGGACCGCATTGCGTCCTATGCTCAGGAATTCGGCTTCGGCCAGTCCGCGCAGATCGATCTGCCGAGCCAGACTGAAGGCTTTGTGCCGACCCCGCAATGGAAGGAAAGACGTTTTCATGAACGCTGGCTGGGCGGCGATACAATGAACATGTCGATCGGACAGGGCTACCTTCTTGCGTCTCCGCTCCAGCTGGCCGACATGGTGGCTATGGTGGTCAATAACGGAACCATATATAAACCGCATCTCTTAAAGGAAATTCGCGATCCCTCGACGAATTCGTTGATCAGCGTCAAACAGAAAGAGACCCTTTTTACAAGCAATATTTCCCCCGACGTTTTTTCTACCGTTCGTGAAAACATGAGGTATGTCATCACGAACGGAACTGCCCAGTTCCCGATGAAAAACAAAATCGTCCAGCTGGCCGGAAAGACAGGAACCGCGGAAGTTGGCATTGCGGACCGATGGCACTCATGGATGGTAGCCTACGGCCCCTATGACGCTCCTCCGGAAGACGCGGTAATCGTAGTGGTTATGGTTGAAGCGACGAATCCCTGGGAATGGTGGGCTCCCTACGCCACCAATATTATTTTCCAGGGAATTTTTGCCGACCAGACCTATCAGGAATCTATAGAGGCGCTTGGATTCAAATATCTGGCGACTCCAAGGGGCAGGGTGGAATGAACCTGAAAAACTATACTTATTTCGACTACCTTCTCTTTATCTCGGTGATATTGCTCAGCATAATCGGCATATCGTTTATCTACTCCTCTGGAATCAATTCCGACGGAATATCGGTTTCAAATGAATACATCAAGCAGATAATATGGGCGGTGACCGGCATTGTCCTGCTCCTTGCGGTTACCCTGATGGACTATAGGCGCATCGCGGATAGAACCTTCCTTCTGTACGGGATAGCGATCTTTTTACTGTTTTACACACGTTTGTTCGGTCGCTATGTCAACGGAGCGAAGAGCTGGCTCGGTTTCGGGGAATTGGGAATCCAGCCTTCCGAATTTACCAAGCTTGTTTATATCATGTATCTGGCATATTACCTGAACCGGTCAGAAAACATCGAGTTGCCGTTTACCCGTTTCATGAAAGCTGCACTCATCATGGCTGTTCCGATGCTCCTGATTCTATCCCAGCCCGATCTTGGAACGGCATCAGTGTATATCCCGATTTTTCTCGCAATGTGCTTTATCGCCGGGATACCCCTGCGCTATCTCGGAATCGTACTTTTGGGCGGCGGCTTGTCGGTTCTTTTCATGGTGCTGCCGCTATGGGAAACGAATATTCTCAAGCATTCAGTTCCTATCCTGCGCATCCTGACCGAAACCCGTTTCACCGTAATAACGCTTTTTTCCCTTGGCATCATTACCGTTCTTGCCCTGATAGGTCGAGTGATGTTCAAGGTAAAATACTATTTCTGGATAGCCTACGGCACGGGTCTATTGGCCTTTGCGCTCCTCGGTTCGATCGCCGCTTCCAAAGTACTCAAAGATTATCAGATCATGCGTCTGATCGTTTTTCTCGATCCCAATATCGATCCTCTCGGCTCCGGCTGGAATATCATTCAGTCGATAACGGCTATCGGCTCGGGCGGGGCTTTTGGAATGGGATTCCTGAAAGGGACACAAAGCCATTACCGTTTCCTTCCACAGCAAAGTACCGATTTTATTTTTAGTATCCTATCCGAGGAATGGGGATTTATCGGCGGCATTTTCGTTATGCTTCTTTTCACGATAATTCTTGTTCGGGGTATTGTCATTATCCGCAAGACGGAAAATTCATTTGGATCCTTGATTTCCACCGGTATTGTTACCATGCTTTTTTTCCACTTTATTGTAAATATCGGAATGGTGATGGGCACGATGCCGATCACCGGAATACCCCTGCTGTTTTTGTCCTACGGCGGATCGTCGCTGTGGACTGCGATGCTTGCCACAGGGCTTCTCATGAGCATCAACATGCGCCGCCTTGACCACTAGTTTTATTTCTACGGAGTTACCTTATGAGACATATAGATCCTTCCTCTGAATTATGCCGTGAACTGATATCCATTCATAATCCTGCCCGGTATCTCGGCGGCGAATACGGACAAATAATAAAAGAATCCGCTGATCTTACCTTTGCGCTTTCATTTCCCGATCTCTACGAGATTGCGATGTCGAACCACGCGATCAAAATTCTCTATGACGGACTGAACCGCCTCCCCGCTGTCCGCTGCGAACGGGTTTTCGCGCCGGCTCCCGATTTTGAGGCGCTGATGAAAAAAAAATCCCTTCCCCTGTATACCCTGGAAAGCGGGATTCCCCTGAACGAAGTCGATATCCTCGGAATAAGCATCGGGTATGAACCGGGAATAACCGGGCTTCTCGCGATTCTCGATACGGGTTGCATTCCGCTCGAATGCGCGGACCGCACCGAAAACGATCCCATCGTCCTCGCCGGCGGCTGCGGTATAACGAATCCGGCACCTTTTTCCCGCTTTATCGACGCTTTTTTTATAGGTGAGGCCGAGGCCGGCCTTTTCGCCTTGACTGCAGAATTGGCTGTCCTGAAACGAAGCGGCGCAACCCGAAACGATCTCTTGTCGCACATCGCAGCCCATCCTTCTGTCTGGACGGAAGAAAAAAACGCGTCAAGAAAACCCGGTCAGATTATCGCACGGCGCGCCATCTACACCGATTTCGGAAACAAAAACGATCGTGCGGTCTGCTTTCCCGTGCCAAATACACGTATTGTTCAGGATCATGCGGTTGTCGAGATCATGCGTGGATGCCCGAACGGATGCCGGTTTTGCCACGCGGGACAGCAGTACCGTCCGCAGCGGATGATGAATAGGTGCAGGATTCTTTCGGACGTCGACTTTCTGGTGAATACCGGCGGCTACCGCGAGGTCAGCCTGATGTCCCTGTCGTCGGGAGACTATACGGGCATAGACGGCCTTCTTTCGGAATTGACCGCACGATACTCGAACAAAAATGTGTCATTCCAGCTGCCCTCGCTCAAAGTCAATTCATTCACGCTGCCCCTTCTTGAAAAGATGGCGGAAGTAAGAAAGAGCGGGCTGACCTTTGCCGTTGAAACTCCGGTCGACGCCTGGCAACTGGCCCTCAACAAGGAAGTACACAAGGATAAAATTGTCGATATCATCCTTGAAGCAAAAAAACGGGGCTGGAGCAAGGCAAAATTCTATTTTATGATAGGGCTTCCGGTCGAAAAGGGCGGACAGCGGGAAGAGGTGGAAATAGTCAATTTTCTCCTCGAGATCCAGCAGCGCACCCGCATCCAGTGCACGGTTAATATCGGGGCTTTCATCCCGAAACCGCATACCCCGTATCAATGGTCAAGGCAGCTTGACATGAATGAGGCCAATACCAAACTTGAGTATATACGCATTTCTCTGTCGCACTGCGGACGGTTCAAGGTGAGCACCCCCCGGTCTTTCGATTCGTTTACCGAGGCAATGATGTCGCGGGGAGACAAGCGGGTAGGGGCTATTATCCTCGAGGCCTACAACCGGGGATGCCGGCTTGATGCCTGGGATGAATGGGCAAAGCCTGAAATCTGGAAAGCCGTCATTGCGGAGGCGCCATGGAACGTAGAAGCTGAAACCATACGTGAGCGCCCTCTCGACGAAGAATTGCCATGGGACGGAGTGAGTCTCGGTGCGTCGAAACAATATTTAAAAAGAGAAAAGCTGCGCTCGGATGACCAAAAACTGACAGCCCCGTGCGAAATTGACTGCAAGGATTCCTGCGGTATTTGCGGAACAAAGACGGCACTCAAGATAATTGATCTTCCTCCGGCTGATCTTATGCCCATTGTGCCCGTGAGCGAATCCCTTCCGGCAATCAAACAGGGCAAGGCTTCTCATCGCGCGGTAATTGCATTTACCAAAAAAAAGGAAGCAGCATTCATACCGCACCTGGGTTTGGTTGAAGTATGGAGCAAGGCATTTCAGCGCTCCGGACTGCCCGTCATATTTACACAAGGATTCAATCCGCTTCCCCGTTTTGAAATTGCCCAGAGTCTTTCCCTCGGTGTCAGTTCGGATGAGGAGATTGCCTCATTTTTGTTTGACACTGATATCTCTGCCGAGAAGGTTGTCGAGGCAATGAATAAATCCCTTCCGGATAATCTTCAGATTACGCGCGCTTTCGTATATCCCTTAACAGAACAGATACGCCGGGATGCGCTTACCAAATTTCTGTGGGGAAACCGGTATGTGTATACCTTTTATGAAGATGAAAATATCGTTTTGATACAAGGTGACAGACGGTTCAAGGAATTCATTCTGTCCAATCCCGGCACTGTCGTCACACCTTCGGATACTACTGCACATGCGCTCGTTGTGCAGGTTCCGTTTCATTCAGATCGCCCCTTGAGGGACCTGATTGCGGAGATAACGACGCTTCCCATTTATGAGGTGATTCACAGTCACAAGACCGCGAGTCTCGCCCATAATCCTGACGGCACCATGGTACCTATCAGTTTTTTCGATGCGTTCCGCGCTGTCGACCTCATCACTCGAAACATACTGGCAATGGAACAAACGCATAATGGCACCAATAAGGGCGCATTGTTATAAAATCTTGCATTGTATAATACTGTCTACAATCAAGCCTACAATCAATACGGGTAGACAGAACATACATTATACGCAGTACAAGATCTGTTAGATTATAATGTAGGATGCCTAATGCCCTATTGTCTTGCCATTTAAAATGATAAAATAAAGGTAATCAATCCGGAATGGGATTGATTACCTTTACGTATTTTATAAATCTGACTCAGTTGCTCTTATACTTGAAATAGAATCCGTCATCAGGAAGCTTCCCACCTATTGCTTCTGGGGCAAAACCCAGAAATACAGATAGAAGTTTTTCAATTGAAGCGCGTCCCTCAACGGCTGTCATGAATGCATAGTTACTGAACGGAATGGCTTTTGAGGCAACTGGTGCCTTTAATCCAAGACCGGCATTTTCAACGAATTTACCGGCTTCCAGCGGATTGGCAATAGTCCAGTTTATGGAATTGCGGTACGCGTCAAGAAATTTACCGACTGCAGCCGGATATTTGTCGGCATACTCTTTACGTATTACGCAAAGAGTCATGGGAAAATCGAAGCCAAGTCCATCGGCATTCCAGACATCACGAAGCAGGATAGCCCGCCGTACGGGATTATCACCGGTCGTACCGTTCATTACGGCAATGGTCGCAAAAGGTTCAGGCACCAGCGCATAGCTTATCTTGTTGCTTATCAGAGCAGCGGCTATTTCGGCTGCCGGCAGTGAATAATCCAGGTTAACGGAACCCTCCGCAAGTCCGGCGCGGGATAAAAGGGTACGCATTACATATTCGGGAGTAGCGCCCTGCCCGACCACTGAAACCGTCTTTCCTGCAAGATCAGAAAGGGACGTAATCGCCGGATCACGGGTGATAAGGGTTATCATACCGTTGCCGACTACAGCGCCGACTACTACAGACTCAGGAGCCAGGTTATACAGCTTTGCAGCCACATTCGGGGGAAGAATTCCGATATCGATATCCCCCTTGATCAGTTTCGGAAGAAGCACATCCACCGAACCCGCTGCCTCAAAGGTCACGACTGTTGGAGAGCCAAGCTCGGGCGGATTGCCAAAAAGATAAGCCATTCCGATTCCGGAAGGCCCTACCAGGGCTGCAGCCCTCAATGTCGCCGGCACATTCTCTACCGGTTTGATTTCTTTTTTTCCGCCCGCTGCCGCGATACTTACGGTAAGAATCAATACAATGATTCCTGTAATTATTCGTTTCATTTCAGTAATACTCCTTGTTGTGAAAGTTTACCTATTATAACATTTTCGGACATACATATTCCAGAGGACAATCAGATTGTGATTATAGAGCGGATTATTTCCTATTGCGTTACCGTATTTTTTTATGCTGTGGAAGAAAAAAAGGTACTGCCCTCGCCTTTTTTAAAGGCTTGCGGGCAGTACCTGATCAGTATCGATTACAAAAAATGTTAGGCTTTTTTCACCGTTTTTTTTGCAGCGCCCTTTTTGGGAGCTGCTTTAACTGCGGTGTTTTTTTTTGCAGCCGGTTTTTTAACGGCTGCCTTCTTCGCCGCCGTTTTTTTAACAACCGGTTTGGCCGTTACTTTCTTTTGCGCCGCTGCTGCCTTTTTAACAGGTTTTTTCGCCCCAGGTTTTGCTGCTGCAGGTTTTTTCGCTGCAGACTTTTTTACGGCAGGCTTTTTTACGGCAGGCTTTTTTACGGCAGGCTTGACCGTTACCTGTTTTAATGTCACCGCTGGAGCCTTTTTCTTTCCTGTGCTTTTTGAAGCAGAGGAAATTTTATCTTCAATTACAACCTGGGCGGCGGCTAGACGGGCTACCGGTACGCGGAACGGGGAACAGGATACATAATCCATTCCTGCCCTGGCACAGAACTTAACAGAGGCAGAATCTCCGCCATGCTCTCCGCAAATACCTACCTTCAGCTTTGCTCTCGTTGAGCGGCCTTTTTCAATACCCATTTTAACCAGCATTCCGACACCGGCTTGATCCAGAGTCTGGAAGGGATCCTGCTGAAAAATACCGGTCTTTCGCTCGTCGATATAATCGGTGAGGAATTTCCCGGCATCGTCCCGGCTCATGCCGAGAGTCATCTGAGTAAGGTCGTTCGTGCCGAAAGAGAAGAACTCGGCAGTTTCCGCTATCTCGTTGGCGATAAGCGCGGCACGGGGAGTCTCGATCATGGTACCGACGAGATACTTGACCGTCACGCCTGTTTTCTTGATGACATCCTCTGCGGTTGCCCGGGTAAGTACCTCTAGAAGCCTGAATTCCTTGGCGTCAATTACGAGCGGAATCATGATTTCCGGCAATACCACAATGCCTTTTTTCTGCATATTGCAAGCCGCGGTCATGATGGCCGTAACCTGCATCTCGAGAATTTCAGGATAGGTAATGGTCAATCGGCATCCGCGATGTCCAAGCATGGGGTTTGATTCATGCAGTTTCTCGACACGCTGGCGTACCGTTTCATAGCTGACATTTACCGCCTTTGCGAGGGCCATTTGACCTGCCTCATCATGCGGTACAAATTCATGAAGCGGAGGATCGATAAGGCGAATGGTAACGCCGAGTCCGTTCATTGCATTGAATATTCCTTCAAAATCCTTTGTCTGGATCGGGAGCAGTTTGGAGAGCGCTTTCTTCCGGGTCTCTAGTGTATCGGCGATGATCATCTCGCGGATAGCAAGGATGCGGTCTTCCGAATCAAAAAACATGTGCTCTGTCCGGCACAGGCCGATACCCTCGGCTCCCAGTTTTCTGCCGTATTCCGCATCGTACGGAGTATCCGCATTCGTGCGGACTTTAATCGTACGGATTTCATCAACCCATTTCATGATGATTTCATAGGATGCGGGCAATTTCGGCGCAACAAGCTTAAGAGCGCCCTGATATACTTTGCCGGCGGTACCATCAAGGGTGATGAAGTCCCCTTCCTTGATGGTAAAGTTGCCGACTGTGAATATTTTCTTCTCATAATCGATATTCAGTTTTTCACAGCCGACTATGCAGCTCTTTCCCCATCCGCGCGCAACTACCGCCGCATGACTTGTTTTTCCGCCTGTTGCAGTCAGGATTCCCTGAGCTGCGTGCATTCCGCCAACATCCTCTGGGCTTGTTTCCTTTCTGACGAGGATTGCCTTTTCTCCGTTCGCGGCGACTTCTTCGGCCTTGGCGGCTGAAAAGCACACCTTTCCGTAGGCAGCGCCGGGGACTGCATCGATACCTTGGACGATAAAGGCTGTCTTTAGCTGCTCGATTTGCGACATATCTATTGCGGGATAAAAAATTCCTTCAATATCGCTGGTCCTGATGCGGCTGATGGCCTTTTCTTTGCTTATCAGTTTTTCATTTACCATATCGACAGCAATCTTGAATGCAGCGCCGGGGGACCTTTTTCCGGTACGGCACTGCAGCATGTAGAGTTTCCCTTCTTCAACGGTAAACTCGAGATCCTGCATGTCGGTATAGTGTTTTTCAAGTGTTTTGCGGACGTCGCAAAGCTGTTTGTACGCCTTGGGATCCTGCTTCTCGAAATCCGAAAGCTTTATGGGAGTACGTATGCCTGCGACGACATCCTCGCCCTGGGCATTTATCAGGTAGTCGCCGTAAAACACATTTTCGCCGCTGTTCGGATCGCGGGTAAAGCATACGCCCGTGCCGGAGGTATTGCCCTTATTTCCGTAAACCATCTGCACGATACTTACTGCGGTACCTTTGATTCCGAAAAGTTTTTCAACCTTGCGGTAGGTTACGGCCTTTTCTGCCATCCATGAACCGAATACCGCTCCGGTTGCTCCCCAAAGCTGTTCGATCGGATCCTGGGGAAAGTCTTTTTTAATCGCCTTTTTGTAAATAAGCTTGAAGTCCTTGATGAGCCGGTCCAGTTCTTCTTCATTCACATCGGTATCTGCTATCTTTACTTCAGGTCTGGCTTTCATGCGGGTGCGTGTCATGGTATTTTTTATGTTCGTGAATGCCGAATCAAATTCTTCCCGGTTTATTCCCATTGCGGTGGAGCCATACATCATGATGAAACGTCTGTAGGCATCGAGGGCAAAACGGCGATTGCGAGTCTTTCTGGCAATTCCCTCCACAGAGGCGTCAGTCAATCCGAGATTCAGTATGGTTTCCATCATCCCCGGCATGGATACGGGAGCCCCTGAGCGGACGGAAACAAGCAAAGGATCGGAAGGATCGCCCAGTTTTTTTCCGGTTATCTTTTCAAGCTTTTTGATATGCTGATCTACTTCCTCTTTCAAACCAACGGGATATTTTTTCCCATTCTTGTAATATTGATCGCATACTTCTGTCGTGATGGTAAAACCGGCTGGAACAGGCAGCCCGATTTTCGTCATTTCGGCGAGCCCCGCACCTTTTCCGCCTAGAAGGTCTTTCATGCTTCCGTCGCCTTCAGCATCTTTGTTTCCAAAAAAATACACAAATTTGTTTTTAGCCATAACTGTTTCCACTCCTATTACTGACTTTGTAGCACACAAGAAACAATTGTACCTTGTGAATTCTCTCCTGTCAAATTATAATGACAACAACGTGAAACGAATAAACCCGCTTGCTATACTATTGACTGCCTTAACTGTTGTTCTCCTTGTTTTCGCCTGCAGGACCCTCCCAAAAGTCCCGGTTGAAGTTCCCGTTTTTGCTCCTGAAGGGATAGTTCCCCCGGAAGCCATAGCTCTTCCCGAAATATCCGTACTGAATCTGACCTTTGCCGGGGATATTATGGCTCACACAGTAAATTACGCAATGCCGGACTATAACAGGATATATGAGGCCTTGCGTCCCATTCTGCTTTCGGATGATCTTTCTTTTGCGAATCTCGAAGCGCCGGTCGCGGCAAATCTTCCCCTGTCAACCTATCCGCGCTTCAACGTACATCTGAGCTACGTCCTTTCGGCTATCCAGGGCGGTTTTGATGTGTTTTCCCTTGCGAACAATCATGCGAATGATCAGGGCAGCGCAGGAATTGCGGGTACCCTCGCCTCTTTGGAAACAATTGTTCCCTCAGTGTATTATTCGGGGCTTAGAAAAAAATCCGCATCCCCGATGGAGCCGGTGGTGATAAAAAAAAACGGCTGGACCGTTTTATTTCTTTCTGTTACGGAAATCCTCAACTCGTATGATGCGTCGGGAAAACTTGTCTACTATGTGCCCCCCACCGAAAAGGGCCGAAGTGTCTTTCTTTCAGAGCTTACCGCTCTGAAAAAAGCGAATCCGAATGACGTTTTTATTCTTTCAATTCACCTCAACGAACCGGAGTATGTGCGTTCGGTCAACAGCTCAAAAAGGAAATGGTTTTCTCAATTGTCCTCTGCCGGCGTCGATATCATATGGGGGCATCATCCCCATGTCATGCAGGAATGGGGTTTGCAGATGGTTTCCGACGAATTTATAAACAGACCGGTGCTTAACATGTTCTCCATGGGTAACTTTATCTCGGGACAACGGTATAGTCCTGAAAAGGAAAATCCCGCGGGCTTGAGGGAATATACGGGTGACGCGGTTCTGCTTCAGGTGCAGCTCTCGCGATCCGGCAAAACAGGTTATGATAAAATGTCCGTTTCCCCGGTTCTGGTGACAAATTACGCAGAACCCGGCCAGGGTGTGGTTGTTCGACTCTTTGACGATGCATTCGCTTCTTCTATACCGCCAAGATGGCGGGACTACTACCAAAAACGGTCTGACTATATGCATGCCTATCTCCCGTTATTGCCCTCAAGCGCCATAGCGAGTATACTTGAAGAATGAAAAGTCAAGATTTACCGGTCTATCAGCAAAAACAGCGAATTCTCGACATGCTCGCAACCAATCAGGTTATCGTAGTTGAAAGTCCTACCGGTTCCGGAAAAACGACCCAGCTTCCCATCATTCTTCATGAAGCCGGTTATACCTCAAGCGGCATCATCGGCGTAACACAGCCCCGTCGCATCGCAGCGCTGTCCGTAAGCGACTTCATCTCGAAACAGCTCGGAACCCCGATGCCCGGTCTTGTCGGCTATAAAATGCGCTTTGAGGACAAGACCGATATCACTACCCGCATAAAAATCATGACCGACGGCATCCTTCTGCAGGAAATGAAACTGGATCCCTGGCTCAGCAAGTACTCCTTGCTGATGGTCGACGAGGCCCATGAGCGCAGCCTCAATATCGATTTTATCCTCGGCCTTCTCAAAAGGGTTCTCGCGGAACGGCATGATTTCAAAGTCATTGTCTCATCCGCAACTATCAATACCGAGCTTTTTTCATCCTATTTTGATGAATGTCCGGTCGTTAAAATCGACGCCATAACTTATCCGGTTACTGTGGTTTATGACCCGCCCGCAATTCCCGCAGCCGGGGGCGGTCTTGCCGCCGAGGCAGCGCTTCTCGATAAAATCGCATCTATTATCGGACGAATCATGAATGATGGCCGGGCCGGGGATACTCTTGTGTTTCTCCAGGGGGAGCGCGCAATCAAAAACTGCATCGAACGTCTATCTACCGAGCCCTGGTTCAGGAAACTCTATATACTGCCCCTCTACGGACGACTCAGCAAGGATGAGCAGGAACGCGTCTTTGATTTGCCTCCATTCGGAAAAAAGAAACTGATCGTTTCCACGAACATCGCGGAAACCTCGGTCACCATCAACGGAATCACCAGCGTCATCGATTCAGGCCTTGCCAAACTCAATTTTTATAATCCTCATACCTACACCTCAAGTCTGATTGAGGTTCCCGTGTCGAAGGCTTCCTGCAACCAGCGCCGCGGCCGCGCCGGGCGTACCCGCGAAGGAACCTGCTACCGCCTCTATGAGCGCAATGATTTCGAGACAAGGCCCCTGTACACGACGGAAGAAATTTACCGCACCGATCTGTCCGAGGTTGTGCTCCGCATGGCCGAGCTTGGAATAACCGACTTTGAGCAGTTTGATTTTATCTCGCCTCCCGCCAGGGAAGGCCTAGCGGGAGCAATCGATACCTTGAATCTCCTCGGAGCCTTGACATCCGCAAACGAACTGTCGAAAATCGGCCAGATGATGTGCCTTTTCCCCCTGCCGCCCCGGCAGTCGCGCATTATCGTCGAGGCGATCATCAAGTATCCGAATGTGCTCGAAGAAGTGCTCATCGCGACGGCTTTTCTTTCCGCGCACAGTCCTTTCATCCTTCCCCCCGGAAAAGAAATGGAAGCGCGCAAAGCACACCATGGTTTCCGCGATCCTTACGGCGACTTTGCCTCCTTCCTCACAATTTTTAGACTGCACAAGGATGCAAAAAACAAGGCCAAATTTTGCGAAATCAGTTATCTGGATGAGCGGGTTATGGCAGAAATAGCGAATATCAAGGAACAGCTGGAAATGGTTGTCTCCGATATGGGCATACCGGTTCTGTCCGGCGGCTCAACAGATGATTATCTATGTTCCGTCGCCTCGGGTATGATCCAGTTTGTATGCGTGCGCGACGGCCGAGATTCGTTCCGCAGCCTCACCGCCGACTGGATCCAGATTCATCCCGGTTCCTGCATGTACCGCGAAGATCCCCAGTTCATCGTCGCCGGCGAGATCGTCCGGACATCACGCATGTACGCGATGTCGGTTTCCCCGCTAACCAAAACGCTTCTTTCACGCATCGATGAGGGACTTTTTGCGAAGCTCGGCGGCTCCGGAAAATCGCGTGGAAAAGGACAGATCGATGAAAAGCGAAGGGAGAAGGTGCTTCCCGCCCGGGATGGCAAGGCAGTACATGCGGGAGCGGTTGCCGTGCGTTCAGGCCAATTACCTGCCAAACCCGACGGTGTCGTTTTCGGCGGCGAGTTCTTTGATATTGTCAAGGTAAAGGGAAAAAAGCAGCTAACCCTTCCATGGGAAAAACTGAAAAAGGCATTATCTTCGATAGATATGTCAAATTCCTATACCTCGCAAATCAGCGGACTAAAGGGAAAAATTCTATTTGGATCGCATGAGCTGCTTGCCGGAGAGAAAATGGAGCTGATTATCAGGGTGGCGACAACCTTCAACCTTGAGCAGGTGGACGAGAACGGATGGCCGCGCAAACAGAACTTTGTTCTTTCCGAAAACGCCGAAGCGTTGATTCAGAATCTGCATTGGCTTTTCCGTGTAACTATAGCAAAGCAAAAGAGCAAGGAGTTGGGCTTTATCTGCCTGTTCAATGACGGCAACGGCCAATACTGGTTCAAATGCTCCCGCGGCTTTCATACGGCATTGAACGAGTCCATTGCAAGTCTAGAAGCCCTTATCGACGAAACCTCCGAGAATATCGATCCCGAATCGAAAGAAAAAATCAACTCAATCTACCGCAAGATGAACAGTTTCTTCAACTGATCTCTTCCAGCAAGGCCTGATACATGGTTATCATGTCCTTGCTGGATTTGCGCAATGAGGCTCCGAGCCTCAGCGCAATCTGGAACGTTATCTTGAATCCGATATAAGTATCTTCCTCGCAGAGCTTCAGATAGTTGGTTCTGGTAAAATTCAGGGTCTCGCAATCGGTCAGGGCCGTCACTGTGGCTGACCGGCGGTCATTGTCAATAAGTGCAATTTCGCCGAAGAAGATATTCTGGTCCGCATTCAGGTTGACCAGGGCAAACAGCTCTTTATCGAGGGTGTTTCTCAAAATCCGCACACTTCCCGAATTCAGAATATACAGGGTATCGCCCTCATCACCCTCGCAAATAATCTGGCTTCCCGCCTTATGCTTTTGTGTAGTAAGTTTCTCGGCAATCTTTTTCAGCCTGGTTTCATCTTTTGACAGATCAAGGAAAATGGGAATTTGACGAATTCGTTCAATTATAGTCGGATTCATATCGATCAAGCCTCTTTTGCGATTGAAGGGCATATCAAAATAGCCCTCGAATATTTCTTGACTGTATACTTTTTTTCCGGCGCTAGCACGGTCTGATTGCTTTGCATCTCTTTAACTTTTTTCAGGTTGCTCACTACCCCGGAAATATCAGGATTTTTTTGGGCTTCACCCAATGCTTCCTGTTTGCGAAGATAGAAGTTGCCAGTATTCTCAAGAAGACCGATCAAAATCCCTTCCTCTCTGTTTTGGTAATATTCGAACAATTCCCCGAACGGTTTGTTGATGGCTTCATCAGGGATATCGACAATGAAAAGGCCCTGCCCGTCAGTTCCCCCAAGCATCCTGTCCAGCACATGGCTTATACCCGTACCGCTTGACGCAGACACGATAAGACGGCGTTCATAGGTCTTGGAAAGAATAATTTCATCGCAATGCTCGTTTTCCAAATGATTTCGGAATTTGTCATCGAGAAGCTCTGCAGCGACATAGATGGTTCTATTCAGTTTTTTGATTATGAGTACCGCCAGAACCGTCCGGGAATCACGTTCCATCGGCGAATAGTTTTTCGAAAAATCGGAGAGTACCAGGATTTTTTCGGCATCGAGAATATTCGCCCTCATCAGGGTATCTTCATCGCTGAAATCACCATTGATAAAATTGATTCCCCGAAAGAGGGTATTCGAGAGAATAGGAAATAATTCCTCCTGCCCTGCAGTATTGACGAGGACAATATCCGAAGGAACCATATCGAGATTCGCCGCGAGAATACCGTGAATCATTGCATCCATGTCGGGCTTCCATCCGCAGATGATAAAATGACCTTTCTTGTTTTTCAATTTCAGTAATCCTTTATCCTTTTTCTGCTGTCTGTCAAACAGCATTGACGCGATTTGTCCGCTCACCGCGCCGAATACGATGACTCCGCTTATCATGATAATGATAGCTATTAGTCTTCCAGGAACCGTGACGGGAACGATATCGCCGTATCCTATCGTTGTTATGGTTACCAGTGTATACCAGAATGAATCGAACAGGGTTACCAGATTCTTGTTGGAATTCCTCTCGAGAAGCAGAATTAAAACCATCAGTACCAGGAAAAACAAAGCCAGGCCGATGCCGATCTGGATTGAAGGTAGCGTAAAAACGGAAAGCGCACGGTTTATCTTTTGTTTTATTTTCAGCACAATTCCTCCATGCAGTCGGAAAGAAACCTGTTAAGCAAAAGCAATCCTGATCGGTTTAAACGAATATAATGCCCATCGAATTCGAGCAGTCCACGTTTTTTCCAATCCCGCACAGGCCTTTCTATCAAATCCATTATATCCGTTTTAAACCGGTCTTTAAAGCGATCTCTGGATATTCCCCTGGAAAGACGCATTCCCATGAGAAGCACTTCCTGAATACATTCTTTCCTCGAGAGCTGTTCGGTTTCAAAGATCTTCCCGGGGCTGTTCAGCCATAAGATACTATCGCAAGTATTGGTATTCCTGAATGCGCAATCGCCCGCTGCGATGGTACCGGTCGCGCCCGGGCCAATTCCTATGTAGGAATCAAGGTTCCAGTAAGTTTGATTATGAGCGCTTTCATGTCCCTCCAGCGCAAAATTGGATATCTCGTACTGCATATATCCATTCTTCTCAAGCAGATCCCGACCCATTATCCACAGAGCAGCTCCCTCATCCTCATTCGGCAAACCCGGAAGGACAGATGCCTTAAGCTTTTTTTCTAGGGGAGTGCCTTCCTCAATTGTAAGCGAATATAGGGAAACATGTTCCGGTTTATATGAAAGTATTTCGAGAATATCACGGGTAAGTGTTTCGGCCGTTTGACCGGGAAGACCGGAGATAAGATCCAGAGAGAGAGAACCTTTCCATACCTCGCGGACGAGTTCAAGTGCAGCCAGGTTGGCCATCCTGCTGCCCCGCCGCCCCACACCGACGAGCTGACAGTCCTGCATGGACTGAATGCCCAGCGAGAGCCGGTTGATCCCCCCTGTCATGCATGCAGCGAGCCACTCGGGGGTAAGGTCTTCGGGATTTGCCTCAATCGTCATTTCAATGAAATTGGCAGAAGACGGCTTGCGATTGACTGCAATGGCGGCGCAAAGAAGCAGAATATTCTCGGGCGAAAGTAAGCTTGGTGTTCCTCCGCCGATGTATACCGTTTTCCAACCGTCTATGTGAAATTCCGTTTTCTTCAGCGAGAGCTCATCAATGAGACCTTTTACAAGCGGTTCCAATAACGATTCATTCCTGCCGTTCGCGGGGAATTGCGCGAGCGGTACAGAAAAAAAATCGCAATAGTCACATTTTCGTACGCACACAGGTATGTGAATGTAGAGGGAAGGATTCATCGACAAATATTAAAACGACCCGATATGGCTGAAGGGCCAGTAACGGTATAAGACCTTACCCTTTATGCGTTCGCGGGATATTGGCCCCCATATGCGGGAATCACTTGAATTTTTGCGATTATCGCACAGGACAAAAAATTGATTGTCGGTGAGTTTGATCTCGGCAAAGGAACCGGAAAAAGGCAGATCAGCGGTCCAGTTTTCAGGTAATGCCTCGGCCGTGATATCGTAGGTATTTATCGAGGTTTCAAATTCGGTCAAATAATGAGCCGAATCTCCCGTTTTTACATGCAGAATAAAATTATCCATGTAGAGTGAGTCACCCGGAAACGCGACCAGACGCCTGATGAAAGGTTTTTCGCCCCAGGCATCTTTATGGTCAAAGGGTCTGAATTTCTGGAATGTCAGGAAGGATATCATGGCATTCAGAACCTGCAGTGCTTTGTTTGAATCATTCCCATAAGCAGGTGCGATGACAACCAGGTCTCCTCTTTGGGGCGCGATAAGCAGAGAAAAATGCGAAGATGCGCCTGGTTCATTCCGGTATAAAGGAGTCGCAATCACGCAGTCGCCGCTGAGAATGGTGGGCGACATAGTTGAAGCCTCGATATTATACATATTTAAGAAATTGAGGTTTATCACCGCATACACAATATATAAAAAGGCAAAGAGCAGGATGATCGAAATTACAGTAAGGCGTTCAGCCCTCTGCGCCGAGTATGAATATTTGTGCCATTTAGCCGGCATATGGATAACCCCTTCGTTTTCTGCGAGTATAAAATCGTATCATGAAGGGCTGTCGTTGACAAGTATAACTGCTAACTCCTATAATCGTTAACACATGAGCAATACACCGATTAAAATGATCGCGCAAAACCGAAAAGCCCGTTTCAATTACACGATTGAGGATTCAATCGAGTGTGGTATTGTACTTGAAGGGACAGAAGTCAAGTCGGTGCGCTTGGGCAATATCTCCTTTCCCGATGCATTTGCGGAAATACAAAACGGCGAAGTGTGGTTGAAAAGCGTGCATATCACCGAATATGTGTTTTCATCGATATTCAATCACGATCCAGACCGACCCAAGAAACTGTTACTGCACAAAGATGAAATAAAACGCCTGATCCGAAAAGTTGATGAAAAAGGATTTACGCTTATACCTCTCGATTTTTATTTAAAAAACGGTAAAATAAAGGTTCAAATCGGTATCTGTAAAGGCAAGAAATTGTTTGATAAACGTTCGGATATACGCGAAAAGGATATGAAACGGGATATTCAACGCGAATTCCGTAAAAAAACCGATGGATAGGATGTATACTAGATCTATGGAGAATAACAAAAGATGGATTTCTTCCATATTTATAGTTCTCTTTTCTCAAGTAGTCTTGTGTGCACAAAACCTGCCGGTCGTCGCCACATATTCCCTGAATTCAAATGATATTGGGGAAAATGTATCAAAAACGGTAAATGACCTGATTTTTTCATTTATTAAAGAACTGCGGACCTATCGCCTGCTTGATATGAGATCGGATACCCTTCCCCGGGATCTCCGAGTTCCCGACGGAACTGATTATTTGTTTTATGGTTCGCTTACCAGTCAACAGGATGGTATCAAACTTGAAATGGTACTCAAGGGCGGCCCTTTTGCGGTAACGCGCATGATTTCCCGCGTATTTGATAATTCAAACCGCATCCTTCTTGAATCACGCCTTCTTGTTCAGGAACTTTTTGACCAGTCGGTTATACTCCCCGACCCGATGGATGCCCCTGCAGGCGCCCAGACGGGATATTCTCCAGTGACTGATTCCGGTGCGCTTGCCTCAAACAATCAGAAGCTGCTTTCTGTTGAAAACATAGATTCCCTGGCGGGTTCCTGGCATGCCGAGGAAGGAATAGAAAAAATCATGATTTTACGCGGAGGCAGGGGCGTCGCCATCCTTTCCAGCGGAGTTTCTGTATCCTTGGAACTTTTGTTGTCCAACGGTCAACTTGTTGTTCGCCAAAAAGGTATGGTAAATCCGCGCCAATTCATCGATCTACCCGATCCCGTTGCCAAACAGGCATCAAATATTGCGCCCCCGCTTGAGTGGCGCTTTTCAATCACTCCGGACCAGAACATGCTGATCGGAACAAAAAAAACAGTATTGATAAAAAATGACGGGAAAACTATTCTGACAATGGAAAACGTCATTCTTGAGGTAAACTGGAAACGTGATTGATTTTTTTTTACTGTCTCAACAAATCGGGCGGGACAGTCAGGTCACCTTGTCGGATTATTTTATATTCATTTCCGGTTGCATCAATTATCGTAGAAGCCGATGCGCTTTCTTGATCGCCGGCATCAATTATCAAATCGATTATTGAGGCGAATTCAGCGCAAATTTCTCCGATAGTTTTCAGCGCAGGTTTTCCTGCTTTGTTCACGCTGGTTGAATACACCGGACACCCCAAGCGGCGGATTACTTCCCTGAGCCACTCATCCCCGGGACATCGGAATGCGGTAGTCCCCTCTTTTTTGTTTTTTACAATGATAGTGACGGCACCCGGCCATAATGCAACAAGACCGGGCTTGATGGTATCCTCGGTGTACTGAAAAAGATCTGCGGGTTCTCCGATGAGCTGGATAAAAGGTTTCCCTTCATCCCTTCCCTTTGCCCGAATGATGGCTTCAGCCGAGCCGGGAACAATCCCCGAAAAACCATAGATGGTATCGGTGGGTACAATTACAATTTTCTGCTCGCGTAAATATTGTACAGTAATTTCAATTGAATGCGGATCAGCTTTTTTTATAATCATGCTTTTTCTCTATAAAAAAATATAAATATAGACTAAAAACCAAAATTCCGGACAGTAATCCGAAAGCCTTGCACAGCCATTCTGGTAAAAACCCCGGTTTTTGTTCATCAATGGCAATTCCCGCTTTCAAATTGCGGTCAATCCCCCCGGAAAAGCCCGCCAGCTTGATCAGCCGCTCGCCCTCGGCAACATATCCGAGTTCATGGGCATATATACTGATCGTATCGGGATCTGCGGACAAATTCTGCAGGTGTGCATCCAGATCCTGATTTATCGTGTATAATGTCTCTAAATTACGCGCTATTTTTGATTTTTCTTCAAGCAGCTGCCGCATTGGCCATATACCGCGAGGACCAAGACAAAAGCTCAACAGACTATACATCAGTGTACCGATAAAAATCGGTAGAATAATTTGATAACGTTTCATACATCTAGAATAACGGCAGGTGGGAGCAATATCTTGAATTTTATTGACAGGAAGATATTCAGTACTATACAGTTATAATATAGAATAAACATGCCGATAATACAGAGAGTGACATAATTTTTCGGGAGTAGTTAATGACATCAGACTTTGACAATGAAGAAATAGAAGACTCTACTTTTCCTGTTGAATTTAACGAGGATACGACGGCTCTCGATATGTACGGTGTCTGGGTAAAAAACGGCCCCCGCGATGTAATTCCTTCCGCTGCTGAGAGCTTTACATATACAAAGATACAAAATGATGCCCCTGCAGACCATACGACAATAGAAGATATTTCCGATTTACCTGACCTTCCCGATTTTTCCGATTTTTCGGAAAATACTGATTCCATAGAATCCGATGAAACCGAAACGCTCGGGACTGCTGAAACGATTGAAGAGCCCATCGATGAACACAATATATTTGTAGACAGTATCGAGTTTGAAAATATTGTACCGGATTCCGGCTTGGAACCGGTTTTTTCTGAACCCGTAATAGAGAAAAAAATCTTTTCATCTCAAACAGAAACAGTGATGGAATCTCAATTTGATTTGGTCGATCCGGTAGAATTTATAATATCCGAGCCTGAATTTGTTGAAGATGATGAAATTTCTCCTTTCCCGATTATCAATGATAAAATTACTTTTGAAGAGGTTCGGAGTGATGAGCTTGTCTCGGAAATCGATACACAAAAAAAGAGAGAAGAACGCAGGATTCCGGTTGCGTCAACGGGAAAACCCGAAAAAGTTCACGCCCCCGATGAAAACCGGGTTTTCGAAGAAATTCAGTTTACCGATATAGAACAATCAGAAAATCCTGAAAGTATTTCCTCGTTTTCCGATTTGGAAGAAAATGCGATTGAAGAGACCGAAAACTTAGATACTATTGAGACCCTCGAATTTGACGAAGCTGTAATAGAAAAACTAGAGGCATCAGATGAAAAAGAACAAGTTCCTCCCGAAGAAATTTTCATGGATACTATCGAAACGGCCGAATCACTGGATTCTTTTGAATTAATCGATAATGTTACAGATACGGCTTCGGATGAATCATCATTTGAGCTATTATCCGCCGAAGTACCTCAGGTATACGAAAATACGGAGATTTTTGATCTGGAAGCACCTGAAGAACTGCCTTCAGATGCAGATTTCAGCAGCTTTCTTGACGATCTTAACACCGGATCAATTTCAGATTCTTCGTCTGGCGCGGTATTTACCCCTGATTCAGGTGACCTTGATCTTGATTCCTTTATTGATTCTTTCAATGAATCCGGCGGAACAGCTCATGACGAAAAAGCCAAGATATTCGATGACACCGAACCGGTCGATATAGAACTTGATTTCGATGAATCCTTCATAGCTGATTCTGAAAAAATCAAGGCAACCGGATCAGCAATAACAGAGTCAGAATTTTTTGATTCAGTTTTTGGTGTGGAAATGATTGATGAAACCGCAACTGTATCTACTCATGAGTTTGATTCCAGTTTTGAAACCGTTTCAGAGTTTACTGAAAAATTACCGGTAAATGCTAAAAAACCGATTGTACAGGGATTTAAGCAATCAATTCTGGAAGAAACAGACGAATTCAATGATTTGCTGAATATGATGGATTTGGCCCCCAGCCCCTCGCAGTCCATAAAACCAAAAGACAATACTCCTAAAAAAATGTATGATCTGGCCGTTACCGAAGAAGACGGATTTGATTCACCTTCGACTGTAAAAAACGAAAAAGCCGTCGATGAAATAGATGTGTCTCTTTTTTTTCCGGATACAAATGAAAAAAATGCGAAAGAGTCGGAGAATACGCCAATGGATACTCAAACTCATGCCGTATCGGAGGAAGATTTTCTTGATATTTCTGATATAAAGGATTACAATAATACAGAATCAGACACCGAGACCGAAATTTCTGTAACATCAGCCTGGGAGGAACCCGTGTCTCTAGATTTTGATGACATCAGTGCGGTAGAACAAGAATTGAATGACTTTACTCCCGATACAGGAGATGACACAGTGGTTAATAACGATAAATCAACAGAATTGTTGATGATTATAGCGGACGAACTTTCTTCTATAAAACAAGAGCTTTCTACCTTAAAAACAGAACTTGCAGGATTTAAAACTTCAGGTTTTCAGGTTGAACCAGCCTCCCCCGCCATAGAATCAGAAAACACCGAAAATTCAGGTTTTTTTACCGATGATGATACCGATGAAACGATAGCCCTAACCGGAGATGAGCTGAACAACATACTCATCACCGCGGATTTTACCGAAGAAAAAAACGACGAAGCGGTCTCCCCGGAATTAGATGCCAACTTTGATTCAATTCTGGAATCTTCGAAACTTGACCTTACCGGACAAGAAACCGAATTTACGCCGGGTACAGACAATGAAGCAATGTTTGATTCATTCCAGGATACCATTACTGATCTTGCGCATCCTGATATTCCTGAAACTCTGCCGGATTCAATTTTCGAGATTCCGGATCTGGATCTAGTCAATTCCATAAGCGTGGCGCACGTAAACAATATTAATGAAGACACCAGCTATCTTGAAGGTTCCGATATTTCTGACACTTCATTCGATGACGTTGCAATTGATGAGCCCGAGCTGGAAATCATCGATTTTAATGATGAAAAACTTGAAGAACCTGAATTAACTGAATTCAATATCGATTTAGCCGACATCAATAATGAATTTCCCTCTGAAATGGAAGTAACTATTCCCAAGGAAATGGAATCTGAAGAAACGGTACAGGATGATTTTGACAATACCAGTTTTGAAGAAATTATCGAATTGGATACACCGGAAACCAGGACCACAGAAACCGAGCCGCTAAAAGACCCTGAAGCCCAAAGAATAGCAGCCCTTCCCGTTGATCTGAAAGAGGAAATCAAGTCGGTTCTTTCATATATGGATCAGCTGCTCGAAAGTCTGCCTGAAGACAAAATAGAGGAATTTGCCCGATCCGAACATTTTGAAGTGTATAAAAAGCTGTTTGAGGAACTTGGTATAACCTGATTATGGGACTGATTCAGCAAGCTAATTCGCTACATAATGTAGAATCACCATTGGTTCATAGTAAAAAAAAAATTGGTTTATTAAGCCGGATTACACATGCCTCAAGTTATGATCTGGTGCTTGATTCATTCAGGGATTATCTTGACAATATCCATGCAGAACGGGGTGGTTTACTTTATCCCACCGATGACGGATATTCAGTTTTACTATTAAATACCGGCTTTGACTTTTCAACCGTTCACCGTTTTTGTCCCCAGATAACAATGATGAACAGACTCCTGGCGGGTGAAAACAACTGGTATACCTTTACTAAATCGGGAATAGAAGAGTTTCATTCCTTTTTCTCTTCACGTGAAAGAGAAAGTCTTACCACGTTATACATCCACCCTATCACTACAGAGGTGAACTCAGCTTGCTATTTAATTCTGGCAGAGTCCACTCTTAATATTCACCGAGTCGCAATTGACATTGGAAAAGCCAAATCTATTCTACCGGACCTTACAACAGTGGTTAACACATATATTTCAACCATCACGGCCCTGTCGCTGAAAACCTCAGTCAATCAGTCATACAATTCGATGAAAACCCATACAGAAAGCGCGCTCGATTCAAAAAGAACCGCAACCCTTGCACGTTTTTCCTTTTCAGAGCTTTTTCCTGATACGTTTACATTTGAAACCGATTCAGATTCCCAGGCGGTTTATTTCGCAATTGTACACCGTATGGCAAGACAAGCCGGCAATTCCAATATTATTTTTATACGAAAGAATTATAATCTTCACGTGGTGCTGTTTACAGCCCTCCCCGTCGATACAGAGTTATACTTTTATCAATTAATGAAACCGCTAGAAAAAATATTCGGCGCGAGCAGAATATCTAGAATAAAGGCCGAAAAAATCGGTACCTCGGATTCCGTTTCCTCTATTATGGATTTTTTAACCGGAGAGGTGTAATGCCTCCCTCTACTTCAGTACTTCTCCATTCCCGCTATGATCCGGTTAGAGAAGCAGTCCGCTGGGCAGATGCCCAGCATTTTTCGTTTATCCCCGCCTTTATCGTTATTTCTGAACCGGGAGAATCCTTTCTGTCACCGGTGTTAAGGGAACGGTATCCAAACGCACGGCTTATAGCCTTACGCTATCATGAGACCAATTTTTCTGAATTCGATTCACTTTGGGATGCGGTATGGAGACCCGGTACAAATTTTGACATTACTGATTTTGTTTTCAGCCTGATACCGGACGAATATCTTCCGCTTGCCGTTTTTCTTTCCTGGAAACCTGCCGATGCAATCTGGCCGGAAGTGTCAGAACACGTTTGGAAAGGTATAGCCTCAGTTCTCAAACTGCAAACCAGCATTATGCAGACAAGAAATCATTTTGGTCCCCGATGGCTTAAAAATATGATAAAAAACACGGCATTGATGAATACCGTCATATTGTCCCGAAAAACTTCAAAACCGGTATTTCTCGCTTCGGCTGGACCTACACTTTCTACCCATTTTCCTTTTCAACGGGACAAGTTCTGCGTATTGGCCGTATCTTCAGCCTTGAGCTGTCTTTGTGCGAATCTTATTGATCCTGATATCTGTCTTGCCACAGACGGTGGTTATTGGGCGCTTGATCTTTTCAGGTCAATCAAATCCTCAATTCCAGTGGGCCTGCCCCTTGAAGCGGCTCTACCCTCAACCGTGCTTGAAGCAAATCCCCTGATGATTCTGAGCTACGGCAGCGAAACCGAAAAAGCCCTGCTTTCAATTGCCGGAATTGAGGCAACCAGGGCATTCAGAAACGGCTCTGTCTCGGGCACTGCCGCACAATTTGCCCTTTCCCACACGGATAAGGCGGTGTATGCCGCAGGTTTGGATCTCAATACGGGCACTGCCTTTACCCATGCCCGGCCGCACGTCCTGGATACATTTCTTGATATTGAAACGAGCCGTTATCAGCCATTGTCGTATCTTTTATATATACGCGGTCAATCGAATGGTTCCCTGGACATGTATGCCGCCTGGTTCTCTTCTCGGGCATCTTCGTTTAAAAACCGCTTTTTTCGCCTCTTGCCTGCACAGAAAAAAATCCCGGGGATTGAGTGTGCGCATCTTTCAGATGTTCGGACCGACATAAGTTACCCGGATGAACCGGTAAAACTGCAGTCAATTCCCGAAAAAAACGTCAGAAGAGCCCTCCTTTGTACATGGCTGAACGATGTCTGTCGGCAGCTGATAGATGACACAAAACAATCCAGTGCATTCAGCAATCCGTTGCTCCTGGAAATAATGCAGCTTGTATCCTATACCGATTATATACACGTGCTCAAAAAAAGCAGTTCACCAGAGTATTTGGGAACTGTTTCGGATCTTAAAAGCAAACTCTGCGGAAAAACAGCTGCGTTTCTGGAAAAAATGAAAGTAATGGTGAAACAATATGGGTAATGTCATTTTTGATACAAATCTTCTGTGCATTCAAAAAAGAGACAGCTCTCTTGCAAAACGCATTTCGGACGCTGTTTCAAACGGGTACTACGCTCACACCCGGCCGGCTAAAACGGGGTTTCTTGTGCCTCACTCCGCAGACGGTATCGCATTTCATTCGATGTATGATCCGGTAAGGGAAGGAAGATCGTTAATCGATTCGGTAACACGAGTATCTTTTTTAGTTTTTGCAGGAATCGGAGGAGCCTTTCATGTCACTGAATTTCTTTCCAGGTTTCCTGAGGGTCACTGTATTATCGCCGAATCCGGATATGCCTCGTTCCGGTCATTGATAGAATTGATAGATCTTTCGGCGATTCTTTCCGATCCCCGCGTTGCTGTGTTTCCGGACTGCACTGAAGATTCCCTTGTCCGTTTATTGCCCCACCTGTATATCCCCGTGATTCAAGGGGATTTCCGCCTTCTCTCGCTTCGTCCCTGGCAAATGCAGAACAGGAAACAGAACGAGATTCTTGAGCGGAACATCCACAGCGCACTAACACAAGTGTCGTCAGATTTTTCTGTGCAAGCTCATTTTGGAAGGCTTTGGATGCGGAACTGTGTGCAGAATCTGAAGGCAGCCGGAAATATGCAAGGCACATTTCCGAATTTTGACAAAAAAAAAACAGCCGTCGTAATCGCCGCAGGGCCCAGTCTTGAACACCACCTGAAAGAGCTACGGACACATAGAGATGCGTACATTATTTTTACCACGGATACGGCTTTCAGCACCCTTTTTGACTCAGGCATCCAGGCCGACATATTTGTAAGTATTGATGCCCAATCCGTTTCAGTCAGCCACGTGATGCATCCAGTCCCGCCCGGTATGCTCGTAATCCTTGATATTTGCGGAAATCCCGGAATTGTGCGGCGAGCACGTGAATGCGGAGCGGCTGTTATTTTCGCTTCGGGAGGTCATCCGCTTGCCGAATACGCTTCCTCTTTTTCAGCCCTTCCCAAAATACATACCGCATCGGGAACCGTTACCCTTGCGGCGCTCGATGCCGCCCATTCTCTGGGTTTTACAAATGTTGCTCTGCTTGGCGCTGACTTTGCCTATCTTGGAGGAAAGCCCTATGCGCGCGGCACCTATCTTGCATCCCTCTACGGCAAGAACGCTGCCCGGTATTCACCGGAAGAATTATCCTACTGCTCTCTCATTTTCAGAACCCCGGTAACCCGCATTGAGGGACCTCGCGGTTTGACCTATACGACCGACACTCTTGAACGCTATGCGCGGGCAAACACGATTTTCACTCCGAATAACAGATGGACACCTGATATGTTCAACCCCTTTCCTGCGGAGGCTTTTCTACGAAAATACCGTGAGGATTTGGAAAATCTTTTAATCAATAATACTATGGACAACGGAATTCTATATACGATACTGCCCTTTCTTTCCTGGTGTACAGAGAATAAAATACGTCCGGAAAGCCCCAAAAACCGCCAGGACACAATTCAACTTGCGCTCGACCTGATTGCAGGCTATACTGATGTATCATGAAGAATAAGTTTATTGTTGCCTATGGAATTTTCGCATTCATCATTTTGCTTGGAACCGTCCTCTGGTTTGTTTTTTCGGTTTCTGCCGAAAAAGATCGGGGCTCACTGGAGGCAGAGCAAAGCAATAAATGGTTGTCCAGGGAAACGGCCGCCCTTGCCCTTTCCGACGGATTTATGAGCGATGGCTTTATTCAAAAGCTTACCACAATGTGTCAGGGGTCAACAAAGCTTTCCGCTCTCGTTATCATGACCCCTTCAGGCGCGGTTTTTGCATGGCCGTCCCGATCGGAATCGCTGCAATATGACCTTTCAGGCAAACCCCAGATTAAAAACACCTCTATGTTCATGAAATCGTTCAGCACAACCCTTGATATCGGCGACTCTCAATCAGGTTCTGTAGTTCTGGATAGCGCAATATATATACTTCTTCCTGATGCGATTTTCTCGGCGAGCAGAAATTCATTCCTTGTCGTATTCACCCTCGTTCTCCTGACTTTTATTTTTATTCTTTTTGATTTTCCCGCAAAAAAGCAGTCCGTCAAGGCAACCCCTTTTATCGTTACTCCGTCGGACGATATTGACGATTCTGCGGTTTCTCTTTCCGATATCGAGATGACAAATTTGGATGCAGACGATATTGATCCCTATGAACATGACAGCCCTGGAACCATTTCTGAAACCGCTGGAGAAACCGTGGCCGAAACACAGTCAGCGAACGGGAACCATACAAGCCCGGAAGGACTCTTCTCGCCGCTGACCGGAATAGGCTGGGAACAATATCTTGCGGACAGGCTCGACGCAGAACTGATACGCGCGGCGTCCTCTGAACAGGATCTTTCGCTGATAATCATACAGGTTACTGGCCTGCTGCATACAGACCTGCTTTCGAAAAAAATCGCGAAAGTGCTTCTGGACACATTTAAATTCCGGGATCTCGTATTTGAATTCGGGACAAGCGGATTTGCCGGCATTCTGCAAAACATCAATCTTGACCAGGCGATGAAAATCGCCGATGAACTGTATGCGGGTATCGATTCAATTTTGATGGAATTGGCGTATAGCGGAAGAATTACAATCGGTATCACCACGCGTACTGCACGTCTTTTGCCCGCTTCACGCATGATCGAGGAAGCGGTCAGCGCGGTGAAAAAGGCTGTCGAGGAACCGAGCCTGCCGATTGTCGCTTTCAGGGCTAATCCCGAAAAATACCGATCCTTCGTCGCCGAGAATACCTGACGAACTTAACCGTACCTAACGAAACCCAAGGGAACGGTCTATACGCTCTTTTGTCCAGGCACTGATAATATAAGAGGCACCCGTTCCTTCGTCAGTCAATATCATATCGGACGAAGGAAGAGCGGATATGCGGTACCGGACGTGTCTCGCGTCCCCCAGTTCAATATAAAAGGTCTCTTCCCCAACCGAGGGAATGTTTGTGATGTCAATGCAACTGGCGGATTCCAGTACCTTTTGAAATTCCGCGACTTCAGGATTTTTCCCCGCAATGAATTCTCTTTGCTGTTCCTTTTTCCTGAAGACTACCCGCTGTATGTCCGAGCTCCCGAGAAATTCGGAAAATACATCGAGCGCTGCCCATGAGGAAGCCCTTGTATCGAGAAATTCGGAAACTGAGTCATCAATGCGAAGCACTTCGAGTGAAGTTCCGGTCTGCACAAAACGTTCATCCCCTCCCGCTGTGGTGCTACCGAATTCCAGATCGGATAAGATTGCTCCATTTTCCTGAAGCAGGCGAACCGAAAACAAGATTTGATCGCTATTTATCCGGGAACGAATTTGTTTTTGTCCGTTAATATGCAGACGGCGTTCTTTGGAAAGTTCTTCGAGAAATCTGACAATTCGTTCAGTGCGGCCGGGATATACATGAGAATCATCAAGATACAGCTGCCATACATTGCGAACCTTTCTCAAATCTATCTGGAATGAATCCACGCTGGATGATATGAGAATCGCGTCCGCACGCGCGACAGTGTCCCTCTTTACCAAAAAGGATTGAATTGATTTTCCCTCCGGTCGAGGGGGGAACACAAAATAGCACGCGAGCGATAGGGTACACAGGACTATAAAAATCAGTAAAAGGTTACGCGTTGACCTCTGGATCGTCATCGTCTTTTTTTTCTCCGGATAGAGATCATTACGGCCGAGACAACGATTATCAGCGGAATTATGCCGAGATTGACTATTCGGGATTTCTGCACAGCGCTCATGATGTTTTGTATATCCGTATCCGAATCCGCGCCAAGCGCATTTACCTTGTTTTTCAGATCAAGCAGTTCGTCTTTGGACGATATCCACTCAATGCAATTGACCAGAAAATCAAGATTAGAGTCACTGTTTGTGTACTCGATGAGCGAGCTCATCATATACTCATCCGCGACAACGAGCAGCCTGCCCCGTCTTGAATTCGAGGCGATCAGTACAGGGCCTTGAACGGGTTGTTCGGAGGAAAAAAGCGAAAGCTGCTTGCCGAAAGGATTTGTATCGTAGGGCGCTTCCATGGCAACGGCAGACGCACTTGCCGATACAAGGCCTTGAACAGCGCCTCCATCGTCCTTCAGGACAAGGCGCGAGGGCCAGTAAAACTGAAGACTTTGAACGCCGGAAAGAAGACTTATCCCGCTTTTCATACCGGCCGTGGGGGCTGTAATCCAGAAGGGATAATTGATGTATTCATATTTGCTGTTGTCCACTGCAGGCATTGTTATCCGGTAATTCAGAACATCAAGAAGCAGGGGCGTCTGCACCGATATGCCGTAATTTGCGAGAAGCGAGATGAGCTGGTCGTTTTTTTTGGGGACTGCGGCCCAGTTGCCGGCAGTGTTGACTGTATTTCCGGACACAAAGAAAACGGCATTCCCGCCGCTTGAGAGAAACAAATCGATCGAAGCAATCGTTGCGTCATCTATGTTCGACGAACCGATTACAAGAAGTTTTTTCCCCGGATCCAGTTGCCGGACGGGCAGCGCCAGTTGCTCGACGGTGAAGCCCGCATACTGTATCCAGGGTTCCACATACTGGTACTCGTCTTTTAGCACGGACCGCCCGAAAATCAGCTGAATCGCGTTCGCCGAACCCTCTCCCGCGGCGGCGGTCCGCAGTTCCAGAATCAAGCGGGTCAAGTCGTATTCAAGTGACTTGGTGTCGATGAAAAAAGGGACTACCCGATTCTGACCCTCATATTCGATTATCAATCCTGAATATATATCCTTGATGTTCTTTCCGTCTTTTTCCTGCGTTTCGATCTGGCGCGGAATGATTCCAAGAGAGGATATCGCTGCGGTATTGTTTGCGTCGAAAGGATCAATGATATTGAATACAATGAGTCCGTCCGACGCTTCATGATATTCCTCGAGGAAATCGTTTATGTAGCGCACTGCCGGAGTATATTGTAGAAGCGCCTTCGAGCGGTACCAGGTTATATTAACCTCGGTCTGAAGGCTGGCGAGGATAACCTTCGAGTAGGGAGAAAGGGTATATATTTTTTTCTCGGTAAGGTCGGAACGGAAATGAAACCGTGCGGACAGGAATGCACATAAAATGAGTATCCCGAAAACCAAAAAGGCTCTGAGAAAATTATCCTTTTTCATGCGCCCTTCCTTCTCTCTGCAAGATGAATCGTGTTCGCATAGAGAAACGCAAGGGCAGGCAGAATAAAAAACAGAAGGTCCCTGCTGTCCAGGATTCCGCGGGAAGCGGAGTCGAAATGCCAGGCGAATGACATCTGAGTGCAAATCCATACCGCCCATCCCGGCAGATGGATCGACAACGGAAGAAGCTCACTGGTGTTTACGACCAGAAGGACTGCAGCCGTAACCAAATATGAGAGGACGGAGTTTGAAAAAAAAGAGGACAGAAATTGACCAATGGAAATTATCGAGGCCCCGTACAGGAAAAGAACCGTATAGGCGGTAATGACAGCACCAAAGTCAAAGGAAGTCGGGGGCAACATGAGAAGAACAGGAAGAGTAAGAAGCATCATGATACAGTACAGGGTCAGGAGGGCGAAAAACTTCCCTGCAACAAGCAGAAAGTCTTCGACAGGAAGGGAAAAAAGCATCAAGTCGGTTCCCTTTTTCCTTTCATCTGTCCAAATGCCCATTGTCAGGGCAGGCAGAATGATTATAAACAACAGCGGCATCCCGGAGACATATTTTCTGAAGCTGAAAACAGCCGTTGATGCAGTTTCTGAGGGAAATAAAAAGGGAATGCATGTGCCGAGAAGAAAAAGAAAGACAGCGCAGGCGGCAACGGGAGAGAAAAACAACGACATCATTTCTTTTTTCCATAACGTCAGCGCTCGAATAAAACGGTGATTCATCGCTCGACCCCCTTCTCATTTGAAGCAAGAACCATGAAGGCTCCTTCTATGTTCCGCGCAGAAGTTCGTCTGCATATGTCCGCGATGGTTCCCTGCTCGATCAGATGCCCCTTGTGCAGCATCAGAAAGCGCGTGCACAGCAGTTCAACTTCGTGCATGATATGCGTCGAAAGCAGGATTGTTTTATCCTTCGCGATCCTGCGGATCAGAACGCGGAATTCTTCAAGCTGTACAGGATCGAGACCGGAAGTCGGCTCGTCGAGAATCAGCACGGGGGGATCATGTATGAGAGCCTGAGCGAGACCGATCCTTTGCTTGAATCCTTTCGAGAGACCGCGAATAATGCGGGAAGAGACCCCTTCGAGACTGCAGGTTTGAAGCACCCTGGCTACTGCATTTTTTACTTCTATTTTTTGAAAGCCGTGCATGCCGGCGATGAACGACAGGTTCTCCGTAACGGTGAACTCATCATAAAGCATGGGATTCTCGAAAATCCAACCGGTGTTTTTTTTTGCCTCAAGCGGGGAATCTTTCATGCTGAAACCCTGGATGACGACCTCGCCGCTGTCGGGATACAGGGCACCGGAAAGTATTTTCAGTATGGTCGTTTTACCGGCACCGTTAGGCCCGAGGAGCGCAGTAACCTCTCCCGGATACGCTGAAAATGAAATATCCGCGCACGCGGTCACCGATCCGTACTGCTTGAATATACCCTGAACTTCAATCATGTATTCGTATCAATCCTCATATTCGATCGGAAGAATCATGCGGTCCTTTGAGAGCACCGTATCGGGAAAGACGGCCTTCGCTTCCGTGAGCAGAAGCTTCAGGTCTGTATCGGTGTAGCGAGGACTGTAATGGATCAGCGCCAGTTTTTTTACCCCGCCGTCGCGGGCAACGATGCCTGCCTGCGTTGCCGTCATGTGTTTTTTCTCGGCTGCCGTTTCGGCGAGCGCTTCCTCAAACATGCCCTCGCATACGAGCAGGTCCGAGCTGGCGACCTCCGCGGCGATTGAAGTGATATATTTCGTGTCGGTGACATAGCTGAACTTCCTGCCTTTCCTCGGGGCTCCGAGCACGTCCTCGGGAAGCACTTCGACGCCTTCCGTGGACATAACTGTCTCCCCGCTCTGCAGCTTGGACCACAGCGGTCCGCAGGGCACCTTTTTCTCTTTTGCCTTGTCCGGATTGAAGGCTCCCGGCCGGGCGTGTTCCTCCAGGGTATAACCTACGCAGGTTTTCGTATGGTTGAGGGGAAAGGCGCGCACATCAAAATCGCTCCCGCTGAATACGATTCCAGGTTCGGTGATTTCCTTAATTATTATCTGGTAATTGATATACATGTCGAGAACCTTGCGGCTTGAATCGATGTATTCCGCGATTTTCGGGGGACCGAAAATATAGAGCGGGTCATCGCGGTCAACCTGCGATGACAGCATCAGAAGACCGGGTATGCCGGTAACGTGATCGGCATGGGTATGACTGACGAAAATTGCGTTGATTTTTTTCCAGCGGAGATTGAGCTTGCGCAGGGAAACCTGTGTACCTTCACCGCCGTCAAACAGGAAAAGATCCCCTTCCCGCCTGAGGAGAACGGATGTCAAATGGCGATAAGGCAGGGGCATCATACCGCCGCAGCCGAGAATGAAGGCTTCAAGATTCATATTCAAAATTATACAGGAATTATAATCGCTTGACAATGCAAGTGATTATGCTAAACTATAGTAATGGTAAATACATTATTGATTATTGATCCACAAAATGATTTTTGCGACAGTAAAGGGGCCTTATCCGTTCCAGGGGCTGCTGAAGACTGCATTAAACTGACACAATTGATTAAACGTCTCGACAAGCAGTTAAATTCGATTCATGTCACTATGGATACCCATCATCTCTTTCATATTGCGCAGCCGATATTCTGGATGGACCGAAACGGAAAAGCGCCTGAATTATATACGATAATCACCTCCGAAATGCTTGAGGAGGGAGAATACAGAACATCTGTTCCCCAATACCAGCATTATGCGGTTGAATATGTGAATACTCTTGAAAAAACCGGTAAATACAACCTCTGCATCTGGCCTCCGCACTGCCTTATCGGCTCTTGGGGCCACGATATTTACGAAGTTCTCTCTCGGTCCCTGATCGAGTGGGAAAGCACGGTCCCCGGCCGGATTGTCGATTATACATATAAAGGCAGCAATGTCCGCACGGAACACTACAGTGCCATACGCGCGGAAGTTTCCGATGCCGCCGACGCGGGGTCACGCACCAATTTCGCGCTCATCGAACGGATAAAGGGAGCAGACAACATTGCAATCGCGGGTGAAGCCCTATCCCATTGTGTCGCTAATACCGTTCGCGACCTGATTACCTGCATTCCCGCTGAAAAGCTCATTGTGCTTACCGACGTAAGCTCGAATGTGCCCGGTTTCGAGAAACTTGGAAATGATTTTACCGCTGAAGTCGAGAAAATAGGCGTTCGGCTTATGACTTCTGAGGAGTTTCTCGCCTGAAAAGCTTGACAATTTTTTTAAACCAAAAACCCCTACCCGCCTCGAACAGGCGATATAGAGCATATGCTGCCGGGCGAAGGGGTATGTCGAGACTTCCGACACGATGAAGGATTGAGCCTCCGAAACCTGTCTTAAAACGATATAATCCATACATGGGATGCGTCGTATCATCGGTCGGAGGAATACCGTAAAAATCATAACGAGTACACCCTGCATCTTTCGCATCCCTGATAGCCTGCCATTGAAGGCTGTATGCGGGCATGAGACTTCTCTTTTCGTTTGATGAGGCGCCGTATAAATACAGCGCTTCCTCTCCGCAAAAAAGAGTTATTATGGATGCCAGAATGCTTGTCTCGTGTTCTGCGATATACACGCGTGCGGATACCGGTTTATCCCCGATGTGAAGGCATTTCCACGCCAGCGCATGTTCAAACAGGCCCGAATAATACCCCTTTGAATGTATCGCAATCCCATCCCTTTGAGCAGTTTCCAGATACAGATTGTAAAAAATATCGATTCCTTCGGATGCACCCTGAACACCTTCAAGAAATCTGATCGCAACCCCTTTTTTTTCGGCAAGCCTGATATTGTAGCGCCACTTGCTTTTCATTTCGGCAAGCAGAGTATCGAGACTCTTGTTCAAATCAAGAAGAACCGTGTCCGGAGGCTGAATATGGACAGGGGCGGTTCTCGCAGGTTTTCCCGGTATGAAAGGAAATGAAGAAAGTATTGGGGCAGGTTTTTCTTTTCCGTCATTGTTTTCGGATGGTTCGGCAGAAGAAATATTGGACACCTCTGTGCCCCAGGGAGGATCGTAACGGATGAAGAGCGTATTTCGTGGAAGAAATGGTTCAAGCAAGACGGAAAGTTCACCCAAAAGGATGGCCTGGTGTTCCGGATCGGTACAAGAAATATCCGGGCCCATCGGGACATAGGCGATCGATGCGAGGCGTGAAAAGCGGCGCATGAGAACGATCAGAAGCTTGCCTGCACCCTTGCCTGCACTCATGCCCGCGGGTTTTTGAGTGCCCATAGGTTCATCAGCGCCTGGATATTCGCGGGTGTACGAATCGATATTCTCCATCGCGAAATAAAAAGGCCTCCATCCGTGAGAGGCTTTGAATTCCGCCCAGAACGGTGTTTGTAAAAAAGAAGATGCCTTTTCGACATTACTGTCGTTCCAGGCCGGTAAATCAAAAATATCTAGATGTTGAATTTGCATTGATGTCAGGATACCTCACCCGACATGATGTGCTTTGTGGTAATGCTCTTGCCGTTGATGAGAAGTTTTTTTCCGTTAATCTCAACGTGGTGATCGACAATCTTGATCGGAGCGGCGAAAAAGGTATCAGCGTCAATCGAATCCGGTTTTTTGAAAGAGACCTCGGCGCCCTCCAGAACGACGGGGGTTCCCGGCGCAGCGTCGGAGGAATCCAAAACTTCGATGTGCTCGACTCCCTCCGCATCGGTGTAGTTCCCTGCAAGAAGCATTCCTCGGGACTCAATGCCGCGCATTTTTCGCGCCTTCAGATTGTCCGCGATGACGATCGATTTCCCCAGAAGCTCCTCTTCCTTGAAATAGGGAACGAGACCGGAAATAATAATGCGTTCGACTCCTGAACCGTCATCAAGGGTTTCGATGTACAGTTTCTCGGCATCGGGATGCCGTTCGATTTTTATGATGCGTGCGGTTTTAAGCGCAATCTTCGCATTGAACAGCTCGTCGGCGCTCAGGGCCGGCGCAGCAGTCGTTGCCGGTTTTACCGGGACCGCAGGCGCAGACCCTGCAGCTGAGGGATTCACGACAGCCTTCGGGGCGTCTTTTTTTGTAAGTTCGTCATTCATTTTGTTTTCCTTTTCCTTCCGTTCTTTCTGGGAACCGGCATATTTTTCCCGATAGTGGGATGCGCTCTCTTCATCCATGGGCTTGAAAATAATCTCCGGCATCCGGCAGGTAACGAGGCCTTCACGTTTGCCGAGATCGTCCCAGGAAAGGGTGCCTTCGCTCGCGCGGTAATCGAGAGGATTCGGCGCCTTACCCTGATCAACGAGGGCTTCGTCAAACACAATGCCTGACCATATTTTTTTATCAAAAAAGGAAGCTACGCTGTCCGCGTACTGCGGGATAAAGGGATGCACGAAAATCATCAGGTCCTTGATGAGATAGCAGAGATCCCGAAGGAGAGACGCCGCTTTCTCGGGATCTGTGGTGCGCGTCTTCCAGGGTTCGCCGTCCTGAAAGGCCTTGTTGGCGACCGAGGACAGGAGGAATGACTCATGGAAGGCATCGCGGAGATCGGCCCATTCGAAGCATTCTGATATTTTTTTTATGGTTGCTTCGGTGGAAGACTGAATTGCCTTTGAGACCGCGCGGATATCATCGCGTTCCGACAAGAGTCCGTTGATTTCGGGTACTTTCCCGTCATAGTAGCGCGCGACGAAGGTAAGCGTCCGGTTCACGAGGTTGCCGAGATTGCCTATCAGCTCGCTGTTCATCTTATCCTGAAAATCCTTCCAGGTGAAAAGAGAGTCCGCCTTTTCGGGCCGGTTATAGAAAATATAGAAACGCCATACATCAGAGGAAATGCCCGACTCCTTCGCGTCCGACCCGAATACGCCGATGCCTTTGGACTTGGAAAATTTTCCCGCCTCATAGTTCAGGAATTCAGTGCTGGACATATGGTGCAGCTTTGTCCAGTTGCGTCCGGAGCCTATCAGGCTCGACGGGAATATCACGGTGTGGAACGGAATGTTGTCCTTTCCGATAAACTGGAACAGATCAACTTCGTCTGGATTTTGCCACCAGGAAGTCCAGTCCATGCCGGTACGGTCTGCAAGGCATTTCGTGATCGAGATATATCCGATGGGCGCGTCGAACCAGACATAAAACACCTTGTTCTCGAAACCTGCGAGGGGTACAGGGATACCCCATTTGAGGTCACGGGTTATTGCCCGTTCCTGAAGCCCGTCGCGGATCCATGCCTGCGTCATCTGGAGGGCGTTTCTGGACCACTGCCCGTCCACAGAGGCTTTTTTCATCCATTGATCGTATTCAGGAAGAATGCCGGGAAGGTCAATATACAAATGTTTGGTCGACCGTATTTCGGGTGTGGCATTGCAGCTTGAGCAGCGGGGATTTTTCAGTTCGGTAGGATCCAGGAGCTTGCCGCAGTGCTCGCACTGGTCGCCCCGCGCTTCCTCATACCCGCACGAGGGGCAGACACCGCGCACGTACCTGTCGGCGAGAAACCTGTCGCACGAGGCACAGTACAACTGCTCGATAGTATGTTCTTTAATGAATCCGTTTTTTTCAAGATCCAGGAATATCGCCTGGGTTATTTCGGTTTGCTGCGGGGTCGATGTTCGTCCGAAATGATCGAACGCGATATTGAACCATTTATATATGTCGCTGTGAATCGCGTGGTAATAGTCGCACAATTCTCGCGGTGTTCTGCCTTCTTCCTGAGCCTTTGTCTCCGTCGCCGTCCCGTACTCGTCGGTGCCGCAGACATAAAGGGTTTCATATCCGCGCATTCTGCAGTAACGCGCGTATACGTCGGCAGAGAGGACCTGGATAAGATTCCCGAGGTGAGGGATATTATTCACATAAGGCAAGGCTGAGGTAACCAGTTTTCTATTCATGAATGGTATGATAAAATTTCGTGGCGAAACAGTCAACCGGGGGGAAAAATCAGGTATCGATTTTAAGAAATGCCATCTTTTCCATTTCATAATTGGGCCCGAGATCCACTTTCCACGATAAAAAGACACGGATGCCCTCGATGCCGGTACTGCCGTCTGAACTCTTCGGGTTCGCGCAGAGCACAGGCCGCACGACAACCGAGGGATTCTCGTTTGCGTCGAGGGTAAATTTGACGCCGTTTTCCGGATCATCGATCTGCATCCAGGATACATCCTCAAAGGATCCCGATTGAATTTTGCTTTCCTGACGGTTGTCTCGGGAATATACGGTCATTATCTGCGAATGAAGTTTGGTCTCGGGGATAGCGAGATCCAGCTCGATGAGAAACACACCGGAGAGATTCAGGGGACTGTCATTCTTTAAAATATACTGAACCTGTATTCCCTCATTTCTGAACGAGTACTGTTTGCGCAATGTGACTGGTTGCTGGAACGATCCGAAAAAGCCATTCGCCTTCAGACTGATCTCATGGCGGGCTGTATCGACTGCAACATCCTGGTATATGGTTTCGGAGAATACAGGTTTGACGGATTGAATACTGCCGTCAAAAATGTGCGAAAGGTCGTCATTCGCGATAAAATGATCGATGAAGAGGCCTCCGGAAGAAAGGGGAAGATCGCAGTAATTCCGGTACACCGATAACACGTCAAACTCGAAAATTTTTCCGCCGCATAAATGGACATACATGTTAAGGCTTTCAAGCTGACACAAATATTCCTTGAGACCGTCCATGTCAAAATCAAAAGTAACTATTGAGGGGAAAAAGATCCCTCTGAGCCGTGTCGCTTTTTCGGCGATCAGCAGGTTTTTGTACGTAAGGGTCCTGAGGGAACGGTGAATTGAAAAACAGTCGCTCCCCGTCATCATGTATACATCGCAGTTCTGCGCCCGCCATAGTTCTTCCCGCGCGTTTTTTTTCCGCGACTTGTCGCCCCGAAGCTGGTTTACCAGAATGCCGATATACATCATCTTCGCATACAGGTTCATGACGCTGTTTGATTTGAGAAGAAAATGCTTTACGGATGTGCGCGCCCTGATTTGCAGGTCAAGCGCATCATGTTTTTCATTGAAATCATATGGGGACATTCCTGATGAAATATACGCTCTCTTGTACAGATTTTTGGTTTTCAGAAAACGTCCAGTGGTCGTCAGTTCTATGCCGCCCTCGCCCGCCTGAATAAGGGCAAGAAACCGGCGGAACCACGATGTGCTATCGTCGCCTGAGGAGAAGAGCTGCGAGAGGGCATTTTGCTCGAGGAATACCACGACAACCCTCTCCGCATTATTTTCACTTTCATTTCCGATACTTGCGCTGATTTCGCCGTAAAATTCTTCCGGGGAATACCGCTCGAGGTTCCGGTAACGATTATCAAGGGGGACTACCGTAATGGTTTTTCCGCTATCCTCAAGCGTTACCGGGGAATAACCGTCCACTCCCGGAAATCCGCTCGTCTCGAGCATCATTTTATCCAGCAGAACGTATTCAATTCCGCACGTGTACAGGGAGGAGACAAGCGAAGGTTCCCAGGCGCTCGCGGTGAGCCATGCCCCTCGCGGCCTTCTGCCGAAGTATTTTCTGAGTACGGTGGTCAGGAGCTCTATCTGTCCAACGCGGTCCGCAGGAGGGATAAGGGGAAAAAGGGGGGAATAGTAGCCTCCGCCGAGGATATCAATCTGTTTTCGGGATACCATTTCTTCGAGAATCATGAAAAACTCCGGATGATGGTGTTCCATCCAATCTATAAGTATTCCTGATAGATAAATCGTAAACGGCAATTCAGGGATTGTATACAGAGTAGAAATGAGGGGTTTGTAGATTGTGTGGTATTGATTTTCATATGCATCAAAATCGAGACCTGGTAAAAAATTGCAATTTGTACCAAAACACAGTTTTAAGGATGGGAATCCGTTATTCACTACTACCTCGTTTTAATTTTATTGTATCCCATAATTTGAGTATTTTAAAGCCTGAAACGGGCAATTTTCTACAAAAGGAGAAGGTAACCGTCTCTGGCAGTCTGACATATCGGAGCGGCATCGATTTTACCGTGTGCGGAGCATACAAACCGTTTTTTGTCATTTCTAGGAATTAAGGAAATCAGTTTTTTGGGGCAAATGCTCAGGCAAATACCGCAGCCATCGCAGGAATCGGATATTGATATCATGCCCTTCTGCAGAATGATTGCGTCATTAGGGCATAATTTGGCACAGGAACCGAGTCCGAGACAACCAAAATCGCAGGCAACGTGGCCGCCGAAAACCATATTCACTGTCCTGCAGTCAGTATATCCGGCAGTTTGAAAACGATTAGAAACACTGGGAGGTATCGAATTGCAGGCGATTACTGCCCGGGAGGCGTTTTCGGCTTCGGAAAGACTTTCCATTATCTCGGAAAAGGGGAGATCAAAAACATCCCCAATCGGGTGCATTTCAGGCGAATAGATGAGCGAAGCATATTTAACCAAAAAGTACAGGAGGGTCAGCAGGATAATGCCGGTCAGAACCAGAGCAATCTGTACAAGTAATTGTATAATCACTGGAATACCTCCGTCAGCCACCAGGATACATCAGGGGAATACAATACGATACAGAGAAGCCCCATACTGATAAGAATGAGAGGGGACCCTTTCCAGTCTGCATGTACATTGGCTGCGGCAATCCGGGAACGGATCGCGAAAAGAACGACAGTGGTCAAACAGAATGAAAGCATGCTTGAAAGGACTATCAATACGGAATCCGTAAATGAAACTGCCTCCGATAGCGCGAGAAAAATTATTCCGAAAAAGAAAAACATTTCTCCCGAGGGGGTTTTTTTCAGAATCGGAAAAATAACGGATACAATCATGTGGACGACCGCGCAGACGAGCATCAGCGTCATCGGAATAAGGTAGCTCAGGTTATTGGGAAGAAGAATTCTGGTTACCAGATACCAGAGCGTGGCAATGGACAAGAGCGAATCAAGAATCAGGCCCGGTATGCGCACAATAAACTGGGAAAGCGGGCGGGACTCAAAAAATGCCTTCTCAAGACCGATTCCATATACCAATAGGGTCGAGCACGAAAAGGTATAAAAAAAGATCGTTTCAATATTCATCATTTTACATTCCTTTTAACGATTGAAGCCCTGCGGTTTACGTATTTGACAAGCCAGGAAAAGATACCGATAAGGATAAGAGCTCCCCCAGCCGTCCCCCAAAAACCGAGTCCGTACTGCTCGAAATAAGGGAGAACGGTAAACTCGATAAATCCGGAGGGAACCGGAAAGGAAATAGTCCCGAATCCGAAAATCTCGCGGATCAGGGAAAAAACCAGCAGGATCGGGAAAAATGAAACAATTGGAAGAAAAGACTCCTTGTCGGCAGAAAAACGGTCTATGCTGGTTATCACCAAATACGAAAAAGACGATATAAAAATATAAAGTCCGAGAGATACCGCAAGTACGGGAAACACTGCTTCAAGCACCTGGTAAAAGACGGTCGCAGAGGCGGCAATACAGACAAGTTCAAGATAAAAGCCTGCGTCGTCGGGTACGATTTTTTTTATCAGTTCCCGGAAAAGCAATCCGGACAGGAAAAGCCATATCAATGCGAAACAGAGAATGAGGCCGTAGGAAAACCTGGATGCTGCCGGTATGAGGGGACACAGGGCAAATAAAAACACAATTGTGTGTTTTTTCATTTCAAACCTCCGGTTTTTTTGGCTATAGCATCAAGCTTGTGCACCCATTCGGTGATAATTCTGCTCGTGATACCGTAGTGGTCAGCCCCTTTTGCCTTTCCGGATATTCCGGCCAGTCCGCAGAATACAGTTCCCGTTTGCGGGGTATAATAAAAAATGCCTGTGTAGGGTCCTGCGTTGCCGGTTATCCGGATGATATACACGAACCCGTTTACCCTGCCCCTCAGGAGGCTAAAGTAAGTTTGAGAGTAGTTCCAGCCCAAAGGGGCCGCCTGGATTTTGTCCCCGATTTCAGGCGCTTTATCGCTCCAGTTTTCAAGAACCGTTCTTGCCGACTGCTTCAATCCGTCTTCCGCATAGGGAAGTGAAATATACTGGAGACCGGCGAGTAGAAGAAAAAATGCAAAAAAGAGAGACACGGTACACATTATTTTTTTCACGTCGATTTTAGTTTGTGCGTTCATGCAAAATCCCCTGCAGATGCGATGTACTTGTTCTCAATGAATTCAATGAGGGTATTGATCGTATTCACCAGCATTACGGTAAACACCCCTCCCACCGGAGAGCCCCCGAGTCCGCATAGCAAAAAAGCCGTCAAGCCCGCAATGATGCCCGAGACGGCCTTGCCGCCCTGAGTCCTTGGGGTAGTGGTAAACTCCGGAAGCACATAAAACGAGATAAAAAGGATTCCACTGGTGAGCAGGGCAAAAAGAATGTCCCCGCCCGAGAATCCGGCGTCGAAGGGTAAAAGGGAAAAAAACCAGATGCAGAGGCTGTAGGTAAGCAAAAAACACAGAGGGACGATCCAATCAATAATGCTCATCGATATAAGGAAAATCGACGACACCAGAGTGACCAGGTTATACCTGAAGGCCGGGATAACGGAAGGAGAACTCCAAAAAAGAGTGATGTATCCTTCCGGCAGCTTGATACCGAAAAAATGAAGAAGAAGGGAGTTCATAGTGCCGGTAACGGTCTGATCGTTTGTTATCTGGGTAAAATGATCCAGGCGAAGGGCACCGAAGGCGTCCCCTATGGTTGCGACACCGTCCGCACTGATTAAAAAAGGAGGAAACGCGATTGACTGGCTGATATATGCGATGCAGACAGCGGTCGCGACCGGATTCATCCAGTAGGAGCCCGGTCCGCCGAAAAGAACGCGGGCGATAAGCATGCCCGAAAACGACACGGAAAAAAAGAGGATGAGGTTGAGGGTTGACGGCAGCAGAAGGCCGATGAGAATACCGGCAATAATCGCGGTTCCGTCCCCGAACGTATTTTTTTTATTCGGTATGGCAATGCATAGTTCCGCACATACGCTGCCTAAAACGGTAAGAGCCACACCGGCAAGGGCGATGAAATTCTGTTCGAGGGCCAGCAGCAGCAGCTGGGGTATCAAGGTTATTCCCGTGATGAATGACATCCGTGAAATTGTGGGATGAGAAAGCAAAAAAGGGGCCGGCGAGACAATCCACCCGGATTTTTTCATTTGGGCTCTCCTTTCAGTCTGGTTGAGGCTTCCCTGATGATATGATGCAGGGGTATGCGGGAAGGACAGACGATCGCACAGCATCCGCAGTACTGGCAGGCGGCAATTGACGAGAGAACTGCAGGGGTATGCTGCTCCGTTTTAATGCCGGTAACAACGCCCATCGGATCAAGGGCTACAGGGCATACATGAAGGCAGCGCCCGCAATGTATGCATTCGCGCACGGTATAGGTGGGACAGGTTTCAAAATCCATGATATGCAGCGATTTTGTGTATTTTGTTACCGGAGTATCCAGATCAAAAACGGCATTACCTGTAAGGAGTCCGTTTACGACTATCCGGCTGGGATCGGAACGGAATCCCCCGCACTCCTCGATAATATCCCCAATGGGTGTACCGATGCGTACCTTTATTATCTTGGGAGAATCCAGGGCGGGTCCGGTCACGACCATATACCGGTGCAGGACAGGCTGGTTCAGGACAACTGCTTCATATGCGGAAATTGCCGTTACCGGATCGATCATTATGGCGTTTTTTTCTTTGATCATGTCACGGAACTGTCGGGTATTGCCGGAGGGATATCTCCCCCCTCCCTTTACAAGAAATATCCTGCGCTTTTGAAAGATCTCCTCAAGCTGTGCGTTTGCAGGCCCTTCCCACTTGTTGTCGTCATATACCAGATGTACAGAAACTGCATTCAGGCACTTTGCGATCAAGGCGCCGCCTTCCAGAATAGTAGTGAGATTGTTTTTTGAAAGATAGGAATCAAGCTGACAGGTTGGATCATAGTCAAAAAGACGAATAATCAGTTTTGGCGACCCGATTTTTATCGATTCCCGAAGACGCCCAACCAGGGGTACCGGGGCCTCAAAAGTATTGATGACGCCTTTATCTTCCAGAACCCGCAGTATTTCCGATTCCGGTGCATAGCGCCAGAGAAAATTTTCAACTTTGCGCCCCAGAATATTAAATGATCCGGAAAGCTGTATGACGGCGGCTTGACTCCTGCTTCCGTCAGGAAGCGAAACAGTGCGGAATTCCGTGACAATTCCGGGTATGGAAGCATGAATATTCGAAGAGTCGCTGCCGGACCCCCGAGCTATCAGCTGTCCCTCGGTTACCCGGTCCCCGGCCGATATCACCGGCGTAGACGGCACACCCGCATGCTGAATCAGGGGAACCAGTGCGGTTGAGGGTAAAAAGGCATTCCCTGTAAAATCAAGTTCAGGTGAATCGAATCTGATAATTTCAAAACTTCTTTTAAATCGAATAAAACGCATCATTTTTTCAGCCTCATAAAAATTGCAGCCCCCGGAATAAAAATATACAGCAGATACCGCATAAAAAAACTGCTGAGCGGGCTGGAAGTGACATCGTCCCCGGTCTTCAACGCAACTGTCACAAAGCGATTTTGCCTTATCAACATTTTTTCTAGCGGTGTGCTGTCAAGGGCAAGTCTTTTTCTGATAAAATCAGTGTTGAAAGTATTCATCAAGTGATTTTCAGGGGAAATCAAACCCTTATCGTCAATACTATAATCAATATATTCTGCTTTGCTTTCCCTTGTCGGCTCGCTGCCCTGCTCCTGCACCCGTCTGTAAGGGAATGTCTGTATCAACCACTGGGTTGAAAGGAAATCGGTTAAATCCGGCAGGTCCGTTTTTTCCTTTTTCGCACGTGTTTCTGAGTATCCTTCAATATCAAAACCGCTGTTACCAGTATATCCCGAGGGAGCCGGTATGTACAGATCTTGTTTGAAGGCGGCTTTGTGATTGGACCTGAAATTGAAAAACAGGGTACCGGTGACGACACACATGATACAGGAGATCGAGGCAAAAAGTATTATATATCGGGGCAGGGACTGCCGCAAAAGTTCCGGATGCATGATTTGAGCTCTGAAAACCGGATGCAGGCGTCGCCTGTTTTTGAATTTTTCGATCTGCGGAGGTAAGCAAGAAACAAGGGAAATCAGGGAAATTGAGGCGCAAAGGGATGCGCAAAAAAGAAGGCCGGACTGAAAGCCGGACGAAAAACCGGCAAAAAAGGCGCCGGCAAGAGGAATCAATATCTGACCCTGATTTTGGACACGGAGTATCAATTGTTTTTGTGTGAGATTTTTACCGTCCAGTACGGATAAATCCGCGACAAGGCTAAGGGAATAAAGAGCCAGAATTGATGAAATGGTGCCTGACAGGCTATTGCTTGTTACAGAAAGGATAACAAAAGGAATGCTACAGAAAAACTGATAGAGACGATTTTTTGAAACTAATAATAATGCAATACCAAAAACACCGCAAATAAAAAAAGGAATAATGGTGAAATTATCGGTTTTTTCCAAATTCCAGGAAATTTCAGCTGTTTTTAAGGCATCAGTAATCTTGGTCTCAAGAAAAGGCGTATCTTTTAGATAAAAGTAACGATATCTTTGTGTAGTGTTAATAAACCAAGCGGAACGTGCGGTATTTATCGCAGCCAAAAAAGGCTGAATCGGGGCTTCCGGACTTTTATTTTCGATGTGTGTATTTGATTCGGACACAACATCCCCTATTCCCTGAGAAAGAAGCCTTTTCAGCACTTCTTTTTCGGATGCGTCGAGGGAAACTGCCAGTACATGATATCCTTGCCAACGTCCAAATGAGGTTTGAGAGGGAAACAATAACAGAATACCGATGCCGGCAATACAGCCCAGACCGGCGAGAATACGGGTGAAATCTATATTTTTAAAGGATATTCTCATGAAGTATGATCAGAGAGTCGAAAACGCGACACCAATAAAAAATCCCAGCAAAATCCCTGCCAAAACCTCCATCGGCCGGTGGCCCTGAATCTCCTTGACTGGTTTAAATTGGTATTTTAATTTGGCCGAGACTTTTGCGCCGAGCTCATTCAGCGCACTGGCCTGGAGGCCGCTTGAACGGCGGACTCCAACTGCATCCCTGATAACTACGAGGGCAAAGCAGCAGGAAAAAATAAAAAGATCGGATCCTATGCCCGATTTGAACCCGATTGTGGTCGTAACGGAAGAAACAAGAGCCGAATGGCTTGAGGGCATACCTCCGGTTTTCCAGAAAAGCAGCTCGACAAGTGATTTAAATGAGGGAACTGAATGTGTAAACAGGGTAATAATTGATTTAAGGAATTGACTGATTGTCCAGCTGGTAACGGCAGCTAGAAAAATTGGATTATGGAATAACTCAAATAACTGCCTAATAAAACTTTGATTCATTGTAGTAGTATTTTCGATAAAAGGTGCCTTTTGTCAAGTAGCATAATAGTATATAGTCAATAACAATGGAATTCCGGATATATACCCTCACAAAAGACGACAATGACCGGCGGATTGACCGGGTGGCACGACGATTTTTGCCTAAATTGTCCCTTGCCGGTATTTACAAACTCCTGCGAAAAGGGTTGATCCGCCTTGACGGAAAAAAAGCACACCCCGATCAAAAGGTTTTTGAGGGCAGTAAACTCGGAATTGCACCGACTCTTCTGGATTCAATGAAAGATGTGCCTGACGCCTCTCCGTTGACTAGGAATTTCGTCCCTGAAGTACTGCTTGAAACCGGAGATCTGCTATTTATCAATAAACCCTCGGGCATACCGGTACACGGCACAGGCGGACTCGATCAGCTGATCCCGCAGACTCAGGACGCCGAGGCGTCCCTGTCGTTCAGAACGGGTCCGCTGCACCGCCTTGATCAGGATACCACCGGTATCCTCTCTTTTTCCCGCAGTCTCGACGGTGCCCGCTGGTTTTCAAACGGGGTCTGCGACCGTCAATTTGAAAAATATTATCTGGGAATAATTGATGGCACTCTCCAGTCGCCTGCGGAATGGCAGGACCTTTCCGAAGACCACAAAGCAATGATTACCCATGCTCAGCCCCTGGCTTTTTCAAAAGAACCCCTTTTTCCCCTTACGCTGGTCCGTTTCCGCATCATTACCGGACGAAAACACCAGATACGCATACAGAGCGCCCTCCACGGTCATCCCTTGACCGGTGACACACGCTACGGCGCAAAACCACAGAAAGAAACCTACTTTCTGCATGCCTGGCAGATGGTATTTCCCGAAAACAGACTTTCAGGTCTGCCCTGCCGGCTGACGGCGCCCCTTCCGGAGAGATTTAAATCATTACTTGTAAAGACATTCGCTGACGATGTGCTTGCGCACATTGAACAGGGAGAATTATACTGGAACTAATATGAAGAGCATCAGCGATCTGTACTGGTTTTTTAAGGGTGTCAACGTGTATGCCCTCGTTGGAGAAAGCGGAACCGGTAAAAGCTTCCGGGCTAAACTCCTTGCGCAAAAATACGGGATTGAGCTCATTATAGATGATGGTCTTCTGATTCAGGACGATAAAATTCTCGCAGGCCATTCGGCAAAACGTGAAAAAACATTTTTGGCTGCGGTACGCGTGGCCCTTTTTGACGACAAAACCCACCGCGATGCGATTGCCCGCTCTCTCCAAGACGAAAGATTCAAAAAAATCCTCATTCTTGGAACCTCCGAAAAAATGGTAAACAAGATTGCTGCCCGCCTTCAGCTTCCTCAGCCCCAAAAGATCATCAAAATTGAAGATATTGCCACCCAGGAAGAAATCGAAAAGGCAATCCGCTCACGCCGGGTGGAGGGTAAACATGTGATCCCTGTACCCTCGATAGAAATCCAGCGTAATTATCCGCAAATCTTTTACGACCGGGTAAGGGTTTTGCTGAAACGCACACAAAATCCGCTGTCGGGCTTGAATCATTCAAAGGTATTCGAAAAATCCGTAGTGCGTCCCGAATTCTCCAAAACAGGCCGGGTTTCGATTTCCGAAGCTGCCTTGAGCCAAATGGTTATCCATTGCGTCGGCGAATTTGACGACCAGATACGTATCAAAAAATTGACTATCAAGAGTGATTCTCAAGGCTATCGGCTGGTAATTGTCATAGATGTCCCCTTCGGAACTCAATTAACCGGAAAAATTCACAAAATGCAGGAATATATTGTTGAAAACATTGAACGATTTACGGGTATTCTTATCGAGGACGTGCATATAATTATTGACAAGATCACAATAAATTAGAGACCTTATCGATTTGCACAGATTGAAGGAGCGGGAATGAAAAAGCAGTTAATGGCACTTTTAATTACGGTGTGTGCGGTCTTTTCCGTACAGTCCCAAACCGTACAAAACTATACGTCCGGGCATTATTCATTTACCTATCCGGATGGATTTCAAGGGATAGAAGCCGTTGCCGAATCATTCAATTTATACTGGAATGTGTTTAACGGGGTATTCCGCTTCAATCCGGATCCGGCACTGCATGTCAACCGGGTTGTTATACTGCAGAATAAAAAAAATTTTGATGACTATATCTCTTCCCGAATCGGCGAAACAAGAAATGAATTCCTGTTTTTGAAATACAAGAATCCGGAACTTTCCGAACTGGTTCTTTTTATGAGTGATGCTGCGGATCCCTCATCCCCTTCATTTTCCGGTCCCTCGCTCAATCGGCAGCTCTTTCTCCAATTTTTGTACAGCTTTGTTTCGGAACCCCCGATCTGGATCAGGGATGGATTTCAGGCGTATTTCGAGAAATTAACCTATGAGCCGAAAACAAAGGAAATGAATTTTAATCCGAATTCGGCTTGGCTTGAAGCGGCGAAAAACCTGAAAGCGGACCCTGTGCGCGCATTGAATATCGAACAACTTCTTTCAGCCCTTACGGGCTCCTATGAATCATCACAGCTTTACCCGCAAGCCTGGTCTTTTATTTCATTTTTGATGAATACCGAAATCGGCGAATACCGGCTGTATTTATGCGAAGCCTGCATGAATCTTGAAGGAACGCTGAACTACAATGAGAATACCCAGCAGAAAAACACGGATGCACTCAAAAACAGGTTCTACCGGTTCAATTCTCCTGAACAGTGCGATATTGATTTTACGGCCTGGCTTTCGTTTCAATACACTTTCGCAGAACTGATGCAGTCAGGCGTTACTCAATACAATGAGGGGAAATATGCCCTTGCCCGCTTGGCGCTGACCAATGCCGCCCATATCCGGAGCGATGATCCGATGCTTGTATATTATTTGGGGCTGGTTTCGTATGCGGAAAAGGACTACGCCTCAGCCGACGCCTGGTATCATAAGGCACTGGAATACGGCGCCGATACCTCTACGGTCAATTGGGCTCTCGGACTTAGCGCTTATGCGGATAAACGCTGGACAGAGGCAAAAACATATCTGGAAGCGGCCAAAACAATAAATCCTGCCCGTTACACGGACAAGGCTGCCAAACTTCTCAATTCGATGCCGAAATAGGCGGAAGGGGTTTTTTCTTCCGGCGCTTTCGTGCGCTCCCTCTGGTGCCGTTCCCCGGCTGATGGTTTTCATCCCGCCTGTCCTCAGGACCATCAGTCCTCTCGTTCGTCCTCTCGTCATGGCGGCCGTCTTCCTTTTCCTGGGGCCCCTTTCTGGGATCACGAATGCGAGGGAGACGTATATTCAGACCGCCTTCTTTCAGACAAAGACGGACCGCAAACTCGAGCTCAACCCTTGGAGGATTCATCGGAAGGATGAACTGACGGCATTCATTGTAGACCGTGGTATACACATCCATCGGTAGTCCGTTCCAGTCAGCAATTTCATTGATCAAATCTGTAATTATAAAAACAAGCTTGTGTCCAAGCCGTTGACTTTCGCCCGCGGCGACAAAGGCGTCCAGTTTCCGCAGGTTTTCGATGTATTTCAACGCAAATTTCGAATTTTCCCTGATCATCGCATTCGCAGCCGGCTGAAGGTAGATAAAAATCTTGAAGCGAAGCGCTTCACGGACGATATCATATGCCTTTCCGCTGTTGAGGATCTTTATGATTTCCTCGGTCAGGCGTGAGGGGGAAACGGGCTTAAGAAGACTTGCAGATTTGCGGATGGCGCGACGGACCATGAATGGAATGGCGCAACCGGTCGAAACGGCATATTTAATGGCGCGAAGCAGACGAACCGGATCATCATGAAAGATATTTTTTAAGGGGATGACCGGTTCAAGCCGATGAGCGCGGATATCCTTGACGCCCCCGACATAGTCGACAATCTGTTCCTTGATCGGATCATAATACAAGGCATTCAGGGTAAAATCCCTGCGCTGCACATCCTCATCCATCGTGCCGAAACTGTTTCCTGTTGTCCCGTCTATTAGGGAACGAAACGTGGAAACCTCATATATGGTCTCGCCGAAGAAAATATGCACTAGGCGAAAGCGTTTTCCGATTATGCGCGAGTTTCTGAACAATCTCTTGATTTTGGCGGGTTCCGCGTTTGTGACAAGGTCAAAATCTTTCGGAGTTTTACCGATCAGCATATCCCTGACGGCTCCGCCGACAAGATAGGCTTCAAAACCGTAATTTCGAAGATGGCTGATTATCCGCAGGGCATCCGGATCAATCAATTCTTTTTTTATTCCATGTTCTTCTTTTGTATATATTAATGCTTTTTGGACTGCCTTGCCTCGGGCATCGGAACTATATCTAATTAACATCTGGTCTCCCATTTTCTACAGAAACGCCTAAAATGTCAACGGCAAGCGGATAAATCGATCCAAATCGTTCATGTTCAGGCCTTATTCCCCCGGAACATAAAAGCGTATGACTTATAATAAGGTGTTGTGCTATACTCGAACACATGACCTGTATAATGGAAAAAATGATAGCCGGGGGATCCTGCATCACCCGGATCGACGGAAAAGCGGTATTTGTACCCTTTACACTCCCGGGTGAAACAATCGATCTCGAAATCACCGAAGACCGCAAGGATTATTCCTTTGCCCGCGTTGAGTCGGTCCGATCCCCTTCACCGAAGCGCGTCGTCCCCGCTTGTCCCGTATTCGGAAAATGCGGCGGCTGCACCCTGCAGATGACTGACAATGCCTATCAGAGCGAACTCCGCCTGTCAATATTCAAGGATATTCTGTTCCGCGCCCATGTCCAGAGCAGTGGAGCGATAACTATCGAATCAGGGGAACCGGTCGAATACCGCTCGCGCTTCCAGTTTCACCGCACCCAAAACGGCAAAATTGGCTTCAAGGCGGCAGAAAGCAGCGAGATTGTCCCCCTGAATGACTGCGTCATCGCCGTCCCTGAAATACGAAAAGCCCTTCAGGACGGTTCGCTGGAGGCACTTGCACGGCACTACAATGCCGGTGACCGGTTTCATGTCTTTGCCTACCAGGGAAAGCTTTACCAGGAAGACGACGATACAAAAGGCGAAGTAGACATACTCGGGGTGCCGGTACGCTTTGATGTCCGCGGTTTTTTCCAGTCCAATATCCCCCTTCTCGAACGGCTGATCTCCTCTGTCTGCCGCATTGACAGTCCGGAACCGAAAAACAGATTGCTTGATTTTTACTCGGGCGTCGGAACCTTTTCAATATTCGCGGGTAAGCACTTTAAGGAAACGGTGCTGGTGGAGCAGAACAGCGATTCTCTTGCAATCGCCCGTGAAAACCTTGAAATGAACAAGATAAAGGGGACCTTCTGCGCGGTCAGTGATGAAAAATGGCCGGAACGCAAAGAGGCTAAACTTTCATATGATGTGGCAATAATTGACCCTCCCCGTCAGGGACTGAGCAAAAAATCCCTCGAATGGTTCATTGCCTCCGGAATACCAGAACTCCGCTATGTTTCCTGCGATCCGGTCACATTTGCAAGGGATGCAGTCCGCCTGATAGCTGCGGGATATACCCTTTCAAGGGTTACTCTCTATGATTTTTATCCGCAGACCCACCATATAGAAACCGCCGGATTTTTTATTCGATGAAATCCATTTTCATGGCTTCCCTGACCTGCGCTCTTTTTCTTTTTGCTGCCTCTTCCGCGTTCCCGTCGGAACCGGAGTGGACAGTTGCGCTGGGTGGCGAAGTGGAAGCCGGACCCCTTTTGCATGAAAACAGAATCTATGCCGCGGGTTCGGATCGTATGGTCACCTGTCTTTCGGAAAGCGGCGCCTTTCTCTGGAGAAAATCACTGCCCGGCAAAACTGCGCCCTTTTTAAGGGTGACCGGTAATGGAACGGTCTACGCGGTAACGGAACCCGGCACAATCACTGCCCTCAATGCAGACGGCAGCCTGTTATGGCATTTGCGCGGAAAAAAACTGCCTCTTTTCGCCCCCTATGAAGGCCGTGACGGGAGGTTTTTTCTGATATATCAGGAAAAAATTGTCTGCGTATCCCACACCGGCGCGGTGAAATGGACGCTCCCCCTGGATAGCACTCCTGTTTTTCAACCCTCTCAAACCGGCGACGGAGATATTCTCCTCGCCTGTGATAAGGGCCTTCTGCTGCGGATATCTCCCTTCGGCGCTCTCCTTGAAAAGACGCAGAGTCCAGAAATAATTACTGCCCTTATCCCCCTTCCTTCAGGATATGCCGCGGGATACCGGACAGGACTCGTTCAATCATTCGACGTGCGGAATGAACGGAAAGGCGAGAACAGGACAGATACCGAACTGCTCTGGCAGTTTTCCTCTCCTTCATCATGCATATCTCTTGTAACGGGGAAAGGCACCCTGCTTTCAATTCATGCTGATGGTACTTTGCACGGGCTCAATATTACAGACGGAACACCTTTATGGAATGGTGCAATGGGCACTTCCATCAAAGGGCCAGTATTTGCCGAATGGGATTACGACCAGTTCAACCTTGCTTTTCAGGGAAGAGGCTGCGCCTTTACAGCAACCGGCGATCTGGTGTGGGCATTTCCCTTGCCGGAAAATTTACACGCACTCGTTATTTCACCCTCGGGAAATATCTTCGCATCCGCTCCCGACTGGGTTCTCTACGGCTATCGGGCGGAATCCCGAATAATTACGGAAAAAAAAGCGCAGAAACCACAAAACTACGGTATACTTAACGCAAAGTCATCCTGGTATAGTTTGGCTTTTGCATCCGATCCGATGGAAATTCAGTCCTTTTTTGATTCGGTTCAAAATGACATTCGTGAAGGAACAATCGGGCCACAGGAAAGTGCCTACGCGCTGCGGTTAACCGAAATACTGGAAAACGATGGCGGAGACGCCCTTTACGTACGGAGTTTTTACGCGACCGAACGAGGACGGGCCGCTCACCTGCTCGGTCAACTCGGTTCCTCCGAGTACAGGGATGTCCTGCTTGCACAGGCTTACAGGGATTATGACCCTACCCTCGCAATCGGCATCCTGTACGGACTTTCAGCCTTCGGCTATGACAGGGACGGGGAAGCGCTCGAGGCGATTCGTCATTTGATACAGAAGGCAGGAACAAGGGAGACCGGAGTCCTGTGCGCTTCGTGCGACGCCCTTTATTCTATCATCCGGTATTCATCCGGAAAAACCGCCCTTGAAGGCACAAAGATACTGCTCGATTTCATGAACAGTTCCCAGAATGAACAAGTTCAATTATACGCACGGCGGGTTCTGGAGAATATTTTATTGTAATTCACACGGAGGATTTGATGAGAAAAGTGATTGGTGTTTTTGCGGTTGCCCTGACGATGACGATAAACCTGTGTGCCCTCGAGGTAGACCGCAAAGAGGTTACTCCGGGAAAAGAGGGAGACTCCATCGAGTTTATAAACTATAACGGACCATATACCGTCATAAACACCGTTCAGGAAATTCAGGGGATCGGTTCCTCTCTGGGTTTATCAGTTCTCGCAAGCGGAAAAGCAGGCGACAAGACAAAATATTATATCATTCACGCAGTGGACCCAGCCGTCAAAACCGGTTTTGACGCCGATCTGTTAATACTCGGTCCCGATGCGGGGGTCGATCACATCGATAACCTGAGACGTATCCTCAGCGCGTACCTTCAATCCGCCTACGGCTATTCCGAAAAGGACTCGACGACCCTTGCCAAATTCATTACCGTGTACAATGCGGTATACCGGGGAAAAATCGATACCTTCAAGAGCCGTTACAAGCCGCTTGTATGCAGCTACCTAACCGCAGACAAGGCGGGACTCTCCGTCAGGTATGACGAATGGCCGGGCCGGACTCAAATAGTCATTCCACTCTCGGATATGCGCCTTACCGGAACGGTAAGCACGATCGATACGACCGCATTAACCGACAAGGCGATAGTCGATAAAATCAAGGAAGACAAGACGACCGCGATTGACAACCGCAAGGATATGCTTGATCTGAAGCAGCGCGAAACTGACGCGGCTCAAACCCGGGCCGATACCGCGCAGAAAGACGCAGCCGCCGCACGCGACGCGACCACTCTTAAACAGGAACAATTGGCGGCAGCACAAAAAGAAGCCCAGGCGGCGCAAACCGCTGCCGACGCTCAAAAAACTCCTGAAGCCCAAAAGGCCGCCGAGGATAAAAAAGCCGTTGTGGAGCAGAAAAAAGCCGAAATAGCCGCTACCCAGGATGCAATAGCCAAAAAGGAAGAAGTGGCCAAGGCCGATCAAACACTCGCCGACACCAAACAAAAAGAGGTAATAGTCGAGCAGAAAGAGATAGCGACCGATGTCCAGAAAGACCTGAACGCAAAAACCGCAGAAACAAAGAAAGTAACCGATGCGGCGCTCGCCTCCGCAATTCCCGGATACGGACTAAAAGTTATCGACACGGGGAACCTGCTTTCCCAGCTCGTGCTTGTTAACCTAAACGACGGCAGCGTGCTTAAAACATCGACGCTCAACACCATCAGGGGCAGAACCCTATATGATACCGGCGCGGGTCTGCTCGCGATCGCCGGTAAAAAAGGCGGGAACAGCGCAATCAAGCTGGTTCTGATCGATTCGAAAACCCTTGAAATCACCACACAGGGTTCCGATACGATTGCCGAAAGCAGCGTACTTGTACAAAATGCGAACGATTTCTACGCGGTTATCGAGATATCGGGAAAATATGTGGTCGGCAGGTTCGACAAAAACCTGGACGCAAAAGCAAAATCATCCCTGCAGGTGCAGAGCTACACCCCGATTACCGTCACTGCCAAGGGTATCCTCGTGCAGGACTCAAGCGGGAACATTAAACTGCTCCGTGCCTCCGATTTGACGGAATAAAAAAAAGCCCCCTGACAAAAGCATCTCGCTTTCATCAGGGGGCTCAGGCTGACTATTCACACACTATTTAAACTGAGTCAGCGCGCTATTATATACTTCCACATACTGCTTCGCCGACGTATCCCATCCAAACTGCTGTTCCATACCTCGTTTCTGCATCTTTCTGATGTGGTCCTTTTTATTGAACCAGGCAAATGCGGCCCATCCGACCGTGTCATAGATACTCTGCGGGGTAAGGTTTTCCAGCACAAAACCGGTGCCGTCACCCGTCTGTTCATTGTAGTTTTCCACAGTGTCCGCAAGCCCGCCCGTGTTCCGCACAATCGGCAAGGTGCCGTAGAGCAGCGAGTACATCTGGTTCAAGCCGCAGGGTTCATAGCGCGAGGGCATAAGGAAAAAGTCTGAGCCGGCTTCGATCATATGGCTCAGGGTTTCGTCGTAGCCGATATAAGCGCGGAAATTGCTCAGACTCTTGTTGAGGGCGGCCAGTTCGGTTTCGCACCAGAGCTCGCCCGCGCCAAGAACCACCATCTGAATTTTTATGTCGGTGCAAATCCGGTGCGCCGAGCCGTAGGAAGGACCGAAAAGTTCAGCAACGCCCTTCTGGTCCGCAAGCCGCGTGATAATGCCGATGAGGGGAACCGAGTCGTCAACGGGGAGGCCCATTCTTTCCTGCAGGGCTTTTTTATTGGCAGCCTTTTTATCAAGTGTTTTCGAGGTGTATTGAACGGGAATGAGTTTGTCCTTTGAGGGATTCCAGGTTTCCGTATCAACCCCGTTCAGGATGCCCGAAAGATCCGCTGCGCGGTAGCGGAGAATGCCGTCCATCCGGAATCCGAATTCAGGTCTCTGGATTTCTTTTGCATAGGTCGGCGAAACAGTGGTCAGTTTGTCAGCGGATACCAGGCCTGCTTTCAGGAAATTCATGCGGTCCCAGTCCTCGAAGCCGGCAGCGTAAAAATGGTCCCAGCTGAGGCCGGTATAGGGAAACAAGTGTTTTCCGTACACGCCCTGATACCCGATATTGTGAATGGTGAAAACGCTTGCAGTCTTTGCGAACAGCCCTTTACGCTCGTTGAATTTGAGAAGGATCGGAGTGAGGGCCGCAGCCCAATCATGGGAATGCATGATTTCCGGATACCATTTCAGTTTGTGGCATAGCTGAAAGGCTGCATGCCCGAGAAGCGAAAAGCGCTGGGGATTATCGTTAAAATCGGTTTCCCCCGGGGTACCATACACTCCGTCTCTTCCATAACTTTGCTCATGATCGATAAAATACACAGGAACTTTGGTGCCGGGCAGGACAGACTCATAGACACCGGTCCAGATTTCCTGATATCCCGGATGAACCCCCATTGGTCCCGGGATAGGCTTGAGTTTGCTCCGGTCAATCCGGTAATACCGGGGAAGGACAATTCGCACATCGTGACCAAGGCCTGCGAGCGCTATGGAAAGAGCGGAAACCGCGTCGGCAAGTCCGCCAGTCTTGGCAAAAGGAACTGCTTCACTGGTGATCATCAATATTTTCATAGAAACTCCTTGAAACTGCGTTGGACAATACCTTGAACAAGTTTTTTCATTACCAGGCAGACCTTGCGAGTTTGAAAGCCTCAGCCGAGGAAATTATCGATTTTTCGGATACACAATAGGCGAGCCGAAACCAGCCTTTTTTGCCGAAACCGGTTCCGGGAACACCCAGAATATTATATTTTTTCATGTGCTCACAGAAAGCACCCGCATCCCCGACGGCATCCCCGGATTCGCCTTTTTTCGGGGGAACCTTACAGAACAAATAAAAAGCCCCTTCGGGTTCGGCATAGCATATTCCTGCGTCGCGGAGGATGGCAGTCAGTTTGTTTCGCCGAAGGGCATAGGAAGAATAGTCAACCGTTTCATTCCAGCAAGAAGCGGCTATGCGCTGAAAGGTAGCCGGCGCGTTCACAAAGCCGAGAACGCGGGTTGAAAAAATGACCGCATCGACGAATTCCTGTGCATCGGTCATATGGGGATTGACCGCAGTATAGCCGATCCGTTCTCCCGGAAGGCTCAGATTTTTTGCGAAAGACGTTACAATAACAGACGCATTCCAGACGGGGAAGACCGGAGCTATTGTACGGTTGTCATAGACAATTTCCCGATAGGGTTCGTCCGCAATAAGCAGCACAGTGCGGCCTGTTTTCTCTTTATGGTGGTCAAGCACTCGTGCGAGATCCGCTATGTCTTTTTCCGTGTAAATTTTACCGGTGGGATTATTCGGAGAATTGATGATGACGGCCGCCGTTTTTTCATTCAGGGCCAGTGCGATGGCCTCGGTGTCAAGGGAAAAATCATTCATGGTCGGAACCTGGATCAGGGTTCCGCCGTGGTTCCGTACATAATGGGTATATTCCGGGAAAAAGGGGGAAGGAACCAGCACTTCGTCGCCCGGGGACAAAATCGCCTTTAAAACCGAGTTCATCGCGCCCGCAGCTCCCACACCCATGATTATGCGGGAAAAATCGAGGATAATTCCCTGCTCGGCTGTTACCTTTTTTGCCATGGCAGCCCTTGTTTCGGGATAACCGGCATTCGGCATATAGGAATGTAGCCCCTTATCGCTCGAAACCCCAAGTTCACCAAGCATCTTTTTTACCCGCGCAGGCGGTTCAAGATCAGGATTTCCGATACTGAAATCAAAAACGTTGTTGGCACCGAATTGTGCCTTCATTTGTATACCTTCTTCAAACATTTTTCGGATAAAAGACGATGATGACATCAATTCCTTTATATATGGCGCAACCGGCATGTAAACTCCCTTAAACGATCATTCTCTCTGTAATCATAACACATCCTAACCCTGTTTTGTAACTATTTCTCTTGTCATTGATTTCCGTGTATGGTACTGTGTTCATAAGTTGAACAAATAAATCAGGATTCTCGGTAACCTGTTTCGGCGGTACTGTATTTATCCGGGTTTTCTATTCCTCCTCAAAGAAGATAAGTCCAAAAAAAATGGAACAAGATTCAGAATTTTTACTCCTAAACAGCATAAATGAACTCACCCGGCAAAATGCCGATATCAGTCAGAGAGACCTGTCCCGGGCTATACATTTGTCCCTCGGAATGACGAATGTGCTCCTGAAACGCCTGAGTCAGAAAGGCTATATACTGATACAAAAAATCTCTGCCCGAAATGTTTCCTATATTTTAACGCCGAACGGCATGAACGAACTGGCGCATCGCACATACCGCTACCTCAAACACACAATGAAAAAGGTCGTAAATTACAAGGAAACGATCATTGCCATCGCGCAGGACGCCAGGAAACGCGGCTTTCACCGGATCTGTCTCCTGGGCAACAGCGATATCGATTTTATCATAGAGTACGCGGCCGCCAACACAGGCCTGCAGTATGAGACATACCTGCAGGAAGAAACGATACCCGTCGATTCATTCGTCTTTGTGTCGGAGAGTTATTCCCAGCCCTGCTCCGTCTCCGAAAAATCCGTCGCGCACATTTATAAACTGCTTACAGGAGAACAATAATGTGCACCGATGTCCTAATCCTTGCCGGTGGTTCGGGTGATCGTCTCTGGCCTGTTTCAGACCTGAAAAAACCGAAGCAGTTCATGACGCTCCCGGAGGGAGAAAGCTTTTTGCAGACTGCCGTACGGCGCGCCGACAACCTCGATATCGAAGGCGACATCTGCATTGTAACCCGCAAGGAATGGATTCACCTGGTGATCGAGGACGTGAAAAACCTTGCCGCCCGAATGGAGAAGCCCTCTCTTCTATCCAAAGTACTGATCATGGGCGAGCCCTGCGGCAAAAACACCGCGCCCCCTATCGCATGGACATCTGCCTACCTCCTCTCGCTCAAGCGTTCCGCGCCCGTGAATATTCTGCTTATGGCGAGCGACCACGTCATCACCCCTCTCGATGTGTTTGCGTCTGATGTCCGTACGGCGGCCTGGTATGCGGAGAGAAACAACCTTGTGTCTTTCGCGGTAACGCCGGTCAAGCCGGAAACAGGATACGGCTATATCAAGGCGGGAGCCCCCGTGTCGTGCCCTCTTGACAACGCCTCCGCGGCATTTACCATCGAAGCCTTCAAGGAAAAGCCCGATGCCCGCACCGCGCGGTCCTATCTCGAGGATGGACACTATTTCTGGAACTCGGGAATTTATGCCTTTCGCGCAGATTTTTATCTTTCGGAACTCGCCCTCTATTGCCCCGAAATTACCAGGGCGTTTACCTCTTTGGGATCGAAGACGGTCATTGAAACGAAGTACGGCATCAGGGTGATGACGGATCACGAGGGCCTTGATGAAGCCTATGCGCTATCTCCCTCGATTTCCATCGATTACGCCGTCAGCGAAAAAAGCAAAAATGCCGTCACCATCCGCTCCTCGTTCTTGTGGGACGATGTGGGAACCTGGGACTCCCTTTCCAAATATTACGATGACATGCCCTCCAATGCCTTCCCCGTTGACTCGAAAAACTGCTTTGTGTTTTCGGATCTTCCGGTCGCCCTTTGCGGCGTGGATGATCTCGTGATAATTATTAAAAACGGAAAAGTGCTTATCTCGAAAAAAGGCGAAACAAATTTGGTAAAAGACGCCCTGACCCTGATGAAGAGTAAAGGAATTTCATGACGTATCTTGTCACCGGCGCGGCCGGCTTTATAGGCTTTCACACGAGCCGCGCGCTTCTTGAAAAAGGACACGCGGTTATCGGTCTGGATTCCGTAAACGATTATTACCGGACGGACCTCAAGGAAGATCGTCTTGCCCTCCTCACCGGGTATCCGGGCTGGAAATTTTACCGCGGCATTCTTGAGGACACTGGATTCGTCGAGGGGATTTTTTCGGCCCATGCCCTTGACCGGGTCATTCATCTCGCCGCCCAGGCCGGAGTCCGGTACAGCATGGTCAATCCCCGCGCATACGGCGCGAGCAATCTTGACGGTTTCCTGAATATTCTCGAGGCCTGCCGCGAACATAGCATCGCGCACCTGGCCTTTGCGTCAAGCTCCTCGGTCTACGGCATGAACCGCAAAGTCCCCTTCAGCGAAAGAGACCCCGTCGATCACCCGATCAGTTTCTATGCGGCAACCAAAAGGGCCAATGAACTGATGGCGCATACCTACAGCCATCTCTACGGATTTCCGGTTACCGGCATGAGGTTCTTCACCGTATACGGCCCGATGGGACGCCCCGACATGGCCTATTTCAAATTTGCCGACGCGATCATGAAGGGCCTTCCCATAGAGGTGTACAACAATGGCGATCTCCTGCGCGACTTTACCTACATCGATGATGTGGTGAAGGCAATACTCATGATCGCGGACCGCCCTTCCTCCCCCGATCCCGCCTTCGATCCCGCGACCCCGGTTTTGGACCGGTCAAGCGCCCCCTACCGAATCTACAATATCGGCAACGAGCATCCGGAGAAACTCGAGCATTTTATCTCGACGCTCGAACAGCTGCTCGGCCGAACCGCAATCAAGAAATATCTGCCCATGCAGGCAGGCGACGTGTACATGACTGCGGCCGACACCAGTGCCCTTGAAAATGATTTCGGATGGACACCGGACACGCCGCTTGTAAAGGGACTTTCGTATTTTACCGATTGGTACAAGGAGAACAAACAATGGCAACTATAACAGTGGCGGGAACCGGTTATGTAGGACTTGTTTCCGGGGCATGCCTTGCGGATTTTGGAAACACCGTTATCTGCATCGACAACAATGAGGCAAAAATAGAAATGCTGAAAAAGGGCGGAATACCCATATACGAAACGGGACTGGACGATGTGGTAATGCGCGGAGTTGCCTCGGGCCGGCTCTCCTTTTCCACCGACATGGCTTCTGCGGTAAAGAAGAGCGATGTCATATTCATCGCGGTAGGCACGCCTCCCGCGGATGACGGAAGCGCGGATTTGAAATACGTCGAGGCGGTTGCACGGGAAGTGGCGCGCGCGATGAACGGATACAAGGTGCTCGTCGACAAGAGTACGGTTCCGATCGGAACGGGAAAAAAAGTCAAAGCCTGGGTAACCGAAGAACTCACCAAGCGCGGACTTGCGGCGAAGGACTGTTCATTCGACGTCGTTTCCAATCCCGAGTTTCTCCGCGAAGGCTCCGCGGTCCAGGACTTCATGCATCCCGACCGAGTGGTAATAGGCGCCGAAACCGAAAAGGCGCGCACAGTCATGAAGGACGTATACCGCTCCCTTTATATCAACGAAACCCCCTATATCGAAACAAATATCGAAACCGCCGAAATGATAAAATACGCGTCAAATGCATTCCTCGCGGTCAAGATCACCTATATAAACGAAGTGGCCAACCTCTGCGAGAAAGTCGGAGCCAACGTGCAGGACGTCGCGAAGGCAATGGGCAGGGACGGACGCATCGGCGGCAAATTTCTCCATCCCGGACCGGGCTACGGCGGCAGCTGCTTTCCCAAGGACACCCAGGCTATGGCGCGCATCGGCCGCGACGCGGGAGAGCCCCTGTCCATAGTAGAGACCACCATCGAGGCGAACGACCGGCAGAAAGAGCGAATGATACTGAAAATCGAGGGCGGACTCGGCGGCGGCGGCACTCTCAAGGACGCGAAAATCGCGGTGCTCGGTCTTGCCTTCAAGCCCAACACCGACGATATGAGGGAAGCCCCAGCAATAACCATCCTCGAAGGTCTCGTCGCACGGGGCGCCAAAATTCGCGCCTGCGATCCCGCGGCAGTCAAGGAAGCTTCATGGCGGCTTGAATCGATAAAGGACTCGGTCGAGTACTTTGACGATGAATACAAGGCCCTCTCCGGCGCCGACGCCCTTGTCCTCATGACCGAATGGAACCAGTACCGCAACCTCGACCTGGACCGGGTAAAATCACTGCTCAAGAAACCCGTCTTTTTCGATCTCAGAAACGTGTACAAACGCGAAGATGTCGAGGCGAAAGGCTTTGCGTATTTTGCCGTTGGTAAATAAAAGGAATTAATGATTATAAAACGTCTGTTTTTGATTATTGGAATAATCGGTATGTTCTCTCTTTCGGCCCAGGAAGCCCTTCTTTCCACGACAGAAAATTACTATGACTTTCTTGCCCTCGACGGCTTCACCGAACGGCCCTATCTCAACTACCGGACCCTCTCGGATTCAAAATGGACAATCGGTGACGAAAGCGGAAACATCTGGGCGGGTAACAATCTCGGTACAATCAGACTAATAACCGATAAAGTCTACTTCCGCATTTACGGTCCCGAGCTTTTCAACTCATTCAACACCGCTGCCCCCTACGGCCAGAACGACGGCGCCCTCTGGCAGGGCCGCGGGCTCAACTCGAGCCTGACCGGCGGCGCGCGGCTCGAAGGCTGGGGGTTCGAGCTGACGGTGAAACCCCAGATCGTGTTTTCGCAGAATATGGCGTTTGACCTTATGCCGTCGGCATATGACAGCACATACGGATATATTTGGGGGTATGCGCCCAATATCGGCGTTGACTCACCGCAGCGGTTTGGAAACGCGCCCTTCTTTGATTTTTCCTGGGGTGATTCCGAAATCCGATATTCATGGAAAACTTTTACCGTAGGCTTCGGCACGCAATCACCCTGGACCGGTCCGGGACATAAAAATTCCCTCATACACTCTAACAATGCCTCCCCCTATCCAAAACTTGATATAGGCGCGCGGAGAACACCGGTCACAATAATGGGATGGTATGCCGGAGATGTGGAGGCACGCCTTTGGGCCGGATATTTAAGCGAGTCAAAATATTTCGATACCGACAAGACAAACAATCACAATCTGATCAGCGGGCTCAGCGTTGCCTATGCACCCGGTTTTCTGCCAGGCTTGACCTTGGGAGCCAACAGGACTTTTCTCGCTAAATGGAATACCGACAATTTCATATATATTCCCGAATTATTTCTCGTTTCATTGAGTAACAGCAAACAGGTGCAGAAACAGGAAGATCAGAGAGCCTCTTTCGGATTCTCGTACCTTTTACCACAGGCAGGTTCAGAGTTTTATGGTGAAATCGGGATTGATGATTATGTTGCCGGGAAAAACGGCTATATACGCTATCCTTTTCACACCATGGTATATTCCGGAGGACTGCGGAAATCATTTGCGATCCTTGGGGAAAAACACATAAGGGGCGAAATGAGCCTCGAGTGGACTACCCTCGAACTTTCCCAGGATTTTCAGTTTCAATGGCCTTCAACCTTTTATGGTCATCACCAGATTACACAAGGTTATACCAATGAAGGACAATGGCTCGGACCAGGAATCGGTACCGGTGGAAACAGTCAGTATCTTGGTTTTAAGGTTTTCTATCCCTCAGGTGATACCAATGTATTTTTGTATCGCATAAATCCGGACAATGATTTCCTGTATAAAAATTCAATCGGGACTCTTTCAACTGCGACGCAAACCGAGACCAGCGACGATTTTTACCGTTTCAAGGCATACTGGTCAATGGGTGTGGAATCCCTGTATCACCTGAATAAAAACGCAAATCTTAACGCAGGATTTGTATATACCCTCATCCTGAATCCGGAATATGTACAATGGACCGAAATGAAATCCTTTCAGTTCATTGCCGGCGCCCAATTCAATTTCTGATCAATCCCTGTAATTTGGAGTCTGAGAAAAAAATGATGAAACAATCGATTACCCCTGCAAATACAGAACCCGAAGAAACCTGGACGACTGTTTTAAAACCTGAACAAAGACTGCTCGACCTGAAACTGCGGGAAGTAATTCGCTACCGGGACTTGATATTCCTTTTCGTGAAACGTGATTTCACCACACAATACAAACAGACGATTCTGGGACCTCTGTGGTACGTTATCCAACCGCTTATTTCTACAATAATGTTCACCTTTGTGTTCGGAAACCTCGCGAATATCTCCACGGAAGGTATACCATATCTGCTTTTTTATTACGGCGGCACGATGCTGTGGACTTATTTTGAAAAATGCTTTAAGGACTCCAGCGATACCTTTACGACAAACGCCGACGTATTCGGCAAGGTATACTTCCCGCGTCTCACTGTTCCAATTTCCCGGGTAATGATCAACATGGTCGGGCTCGGTATTCAGTTTGCCCTGCTGGTTTGTTTCTACATATATTATCTCATAACCAAGTCACCGGCTCACCTAACCTGGTTTGCGTTTCTGTTTCCTGCCATCGTACTGTGGCTGGCCGCTCTCGGAACCGGGATGGGATTGATCATAAGCGCCGTCACAACCAAATACCGTGATTTGAAACAGCTCATTTCCTTTGGAATAGGCCTATGGATGTTCGCAACCCCGATCGTGTACCCCCTTTCACAAATACCGGCGAAGTTTGCATGGGTGTTTTACGTCAACCCCGTTTCCGCTCCAATCGAGCTGTTTCGGGTTATTTTCTACGGTGCCGGTTATGTTCCTAAAGAAATGATTGTTTCAAGTATCGTTATGAGCCTCATATTTCTTTTTTGGGGACTCATCTCTTTCAACAAGGGCGAACGCACCTTTATCGACGTTGCGTAAGGAATGGCCATGAGTAATATTGCGATTAGAATTGAGCATCTATCGAAACGATATGAGCTCGGAGTTATCAACACAGGTACTTTTTTTCGGGATATTCAAAGTAAGATGGCTCGCTTTCAGGGCAAACCTGATCCCAATAAAAAAATCGGACATGAGTACTATGATGGGGCGGACAGTTTTTGGGCGCTGAAGGACGTATCTCTTGATATTGAACAAGGAGACCGACTTGGAATAATCGGCAAAAACGGAGCGGGAAAAAGCACTCTTCTCAAGCTCATTTCCCGAATTTCCGCGCCTACCGAGGGATGCATCAAGATCAAGGGCCGCGTAGCGAGTCTCCTGGAAGTGGGAACCGGATTTCACAAAGAGCTCACCGGCAGAGAAAACATCTATCTCAATGGTTCCATATTGGGAATGAAGAAAAAAAACATCGATAAAATAATCGATGAAATAATCGATTTCAGCGGGATAGAGAAACACATTGATACCCCTGTCAAGCGCTACTCGAGCGGTATGTATGTGCGTCTTGGATTCGCCGTCGCGGCTCACCTGGACAGCGAGATTCTCATCGCCGACGAGGTGCTTGCGGTCGGAGACATCAAGTTCCAGCAAAAAGCGATCGGAAAGATGAACAGCATAAGCACGGAACAGGGCCGTACCATCCTGTTCGTAAGTCACAATATGCAGGCCGTCCAGGCATTGTGCAACAAGGGGATAATCCTTGAAAAAGGAAAGCTGATGAAGAACGGTTCGATCGATGAATGCGTTTCTTTTTATGCATCGGCCAATAATATAGAAAAAACGACACATTGGACCGGCAGCAACGGTGACAGCAACCTCAAGGTATACGATGCCAAAATCGATCCAATTACGAATGGCCTTCTGCTCACGATTTCTTTTGAGATATTCACCGAAAACCTGGATTATGTATTTTCAGTAATGTTTTTCAATAAAGACAACAGACAGCTTTGCGTAAGCACAGCCTCGGATTTTTTCAGTGATAATGATTACAATAACCTTAAAAAAAACGGACTGCATACGATCGAATTGTTCGTTGATACCACAATTTTTGCCTCGGGTGAATACTATCTTGAACTTGACTTTGCTATTCATATTTCCAAGCGCATCATCAATTCTGACATCCGCCTATCTTTCGAAGTATTTGATCAAAGAAATCACAGACACAAAGCGCTAAGCAGAGAGTGCATTATTGAACCGGATTGGGATTGGAAACTAATAAACTAATAAGGTCGTAGAAATAGATGAATTCGAAAAAGGTTTCGATTGCGCTTGCAACCTATAACGGAGAACGATTTTTGCACCAGCAATTAAATTCACTCCTTGCACAATCTCGCCTGCCGGAAGAAATTATCATATGCGATGACGGGTCAACGGATTCTACAAAATCGATATTGAATGAGTATAAAAAAAAGCATCCGGAAATAATTGCTGTGTATGAAAACAAAACCAATTTGGGATATATAAAAAATTTCGAACGATGCATCTCTTTGTGTACCGGTGACTATATAGCTCTTTGTGACCAGGATGATATTTGGGAGCCTCAAAAACTGGAAATATTGCAGAACACCATCGGGGAATCAGTCCTCATTCATTCCGATGCATCCTTGATTGACTCCGACGGCGAAATAATTGAAATCTCTTTTACTGCAGTTGGCAAGAAAGATATCAAGGTTGATTTTACCACTTTATTCTTCAAGCCTTCAATTACCGGCTGTACCCTGATGTTTGACAGAAAAATCCTTGCCGATATCCCGGCATTCCCGGCGTTAATCCCGCATGATTACTTTATTTCCCTTTTAGCCTCGGAAAAGGGTATCGCGTATGTCCCAATCCCCCTCGTCAAATACCGTCAGCATGATAAAAACATCTTAGGCTATCAGCGCCACAAAACAAAAAAAGGCTTACTATTTTATGCAAGGTATTTCTTTCTTTATAAACAAATACAGCGCCGGATATTCGAAAAACATGCAGTAAAATTCAATCTGCTCCGAGAAACCATCGCAAATACTGCGGATGACAGGTTGAAAAATACATTTAATAATATTGGCACTTTCTTAAATTCCTACACGCACAAAAAACCGATTGATACTGATTTCTCCAGGCAATACAACAAGTATTTCAAATACTTCCCCAATAAAAACTGTATTGACTATTTCATGTTTCCATTTTCATGGATGTACTGAACCTGTATTTCGAAAAGACTTGAAAACACGAACCTACAAATTTACTCGTTAAGGCGGTTCAAACCGTAAATGAACAACAATGATTCGGTATTCCTGCAACGCCAAATACGCATACAAAACGAAATAATCACCACCCAAAATGCAGTAATTAAATCCCTGTCAAATGAATCGCGTTATTTTAAGGACTTGAATAAATCCTTTTTCCTAAAATTGACCTATCGTATTTTCAGGACAATTCATTGTAATCCGAGAAGAAAAATAATCAATTTTATTTCAACTATAAAACATCCTTCAAGACCGTTTAAAACAAAACAGCTCAACCCTCTTATGCCTTGGGAAAAAGACTTATGTAACTTTCCGGAAAAAGGCAGTTGTACCATTGATACCAATAAACTGGTTTTATTTGTTCACTTTGATAATACGAACAAAATTTCAGATACTGATATTCTCTATTTGCAGAAATTGAAAAAAATATCAGCAAAACTTGTTTTTATCACCAATTCAAAATTGAACGACGCAGATATTGAACTTGCAGGCAGATTATCAGATTTAGTTATTGAACGACCGAATCAGGGATATGATTTCGGCGCCTGGAAGGATGCACTTGCAATAATCGGATCTTCCGGGATTACTGAGTTCACTCAGGTGGTTCTGGTGAACAATTCCTGTTTTGCGCCGGCGACCGATTTAACCATGATGTTTATGGAAATGGAAAAGGAAAAGGCTGACTTTTGGGGGAACTCTATTTATCCTGCGGTGCAGGAAATTATCGATCTCCAAAATAACAAACGAAAAATAAATACTCCGGAGCATATTCAATCATATTTCTTGGTCTTTAATCCGCGTATCATAAAATCAGTCGATTTCAACGAGTTCTGGCTGCATATTCCATATATAAACTCCCTAAATGATGTAATCAAAGAATGTGAAATAAATCTTACCCCATATTTTTCAAGCAGGGGATACACATATTCCTGCTATATCAAGGAAACGATTACGCAACAACTCCATAATGGAGTTGATTGCTCATATAAGGATCCATGCCAGCTTATTGAATGGGGATCACCTTTTCTGAAAAAAAAATCCCTCAAATTTATCTCGGACAGCCATAAAAACATCCTGTCTTCGTATTTCTTACAAAAGAACAACATAAATATCCTGCAGAAAGAATAGATATCCAGGGTTTAAACCATACACGAACACAACACGGGAAATCAATATGCACAATAAATGCGATGTCTGCGTAAATATTTACGGAAAATACTACCAAACCCTGGCAACGCTAAAAACTTTGCTGAAATACAATAAAGAGTATATTGGCAAAATATACTTAATTATGGAAAAAAAACAGCCCGATGTATTGAATATCGATCATCTGGTCAAAGAATTGAATTATGCCGATGTTGAAATATTTTATCCGAAATTTTTCTTTGGATTTAAAAAAATAACACAATTGCAGCTTAGCAGAAAAGGTATACGAAGAAAATCATTCAAGGGGTTCACGAAGAGCACAAATACGTTATTGGCCGCATTTGTTACGCCTTACCGACAGGCCATCCGTTATCAATATGCCTTCGAGAAATCCGACAAAAAGTATTTATTGGTCCTTCATAACGATGTAGTTTTTTCCAAGTCCTTTGTTGGCGAAATGATTGCGCTAATTGATGAAGGATTTCTTGGGGTTGGACAGATTGGGCAATGCTGGAATTGCCCCCTTCACACAGCGAATATCTGCAATGGCAGCATTGTCGATACGGTGCATCTTTCCTACAAAGAAGTGTGCGGC
>JAYVSC010000039.1:0-5954 GCA_043775705.1 Spirochaetales bacterium
CCAAGCCTGCGGTCAAAGCAAAAGCCAAGCCTGCGGTCAAAGCAAAAGCCAAGCCTGCGGTCAAAGCAAAAGCCAAGCCTGCGGTCAAAGCAAAGGCCAAGCCTGCGGTCAAAGCAAAGGCCAAGCCTGCGGCCAAAGCAAAGGCGAAACCCGCGGCCAAAGCAAAGGCGAAACCCGCGGTCAAAGCAAAGGCGAAACCTTCGGTGAAAAAAAAATAGTCTCGAGAAATACCGTTTTTTCACTACACACCTTCATTCATGTATTTTATTGTTTTTGTTATTTTTAAAAATCCCTGTCGAAAGCCGGCCATAGAATGCGCCGGCTTTTTTGATTGACATCCTGTATCCATTCATATTCGCCCCCCCCAAGCTGCAAGAATAAAAAACTCTCCTTTTATTGAACCATCTTTTCGAGGGCTTGCAGCCCGAACTGAAAATGGTATAGAAAGATGAGAACGAGAAGGAGTTCTGATGAAAAAGCATATCTGTTCGCGTTTATCGTTAATGCTCGTCATGGGCCTTGCATTCATAAGCCTGCTTTCGGCAGAAGAAACAACTGCACCCCGGAAATTGCTGACAGATTCCCAAAGCTATGAAAAGGCAGAAAAAAGCTTGGTCAACTATTTTCAGAACGACTTCATGAAATCCCAGGATTTCATCGATACATTCGGCGAAGTTACCTGGGCTGACATAGCTGACGGCGTAACCGATAGCATCGATATTACGCGCGACCGCGAAACGGAGGATACTCTTAAGAACCATCGCTTCTACTTAGTCGGCTATATTTGGGATCTCTACACAGAAATAGAGCTGGACGACGCAACCGGCGAAGTAAAAAATATTCATATAGATCTGGACCAATAACGTAATCGAACGACAGGGCCGGCCGTTGCCGGGATAGCGATCGGCACAAAGCAGGCCCAATTACTTCAAACTTGATTCCAGGAATCAAAAAAATTGCAGTTGTCAATCCAATGACTTATACTAAACCCGTGGGCTTCGGAAAAAAGGTTCGGCTCAAGGAAGGGAAAATGGGTTACTACTGCATTGCGATTTCAGGGAGAAGCGGCTGCGGAAACACTTCCATTAGCCGCCTGCTTGCGGAAAAACTCAACTTTAAACAAATCAACTACACCTTCCGCAATATGGCCGAAGAGATGGGTATACCCGTCGCTGAAATGCTCGAAAAGGCAAAAAAAGACAAAAATCTTGATATCGAACTGGATAAAAAACAGGTGGCACTTTCCGAATCGGAAAACTCCGTGATAGCCTCCCGCCTGGCTATCTGGCTGGTTCGGGAAAAGGCATTTACCGTCTATCTGGAAGCACCGCTCTCAATCAGGGCAAAACGCGTAGCATTCCGGGAAGGCAAGGACTTTCAAAGAGCCTATGAAGAAACCGAATACCGGGATGAGCAGGATGCCCTTAGATTTCAACGGATTTACAATTACGACATAAGCGATTATTCCTTCGCGGACTATATCATCGACGTATCGAAAATAACAATACCGGAAATTGTCGCGAAAATCGAGGAAGAAATACGCTCTAAATATCTGCAGAAAATAAAAGGAAAGAGTAACTAAACAGGAAAAATCTCCATCACCGTGAACAAAATCAATGATATCACCAGAGAAAACAAGGAAAGCATTGACATACTCCTGGCGGAAGTGCAGAACTTTAAAGTCGAATAAAAAATAAAAACAGTATGTCAGGAGTTTTTAAATGAGCCACATATCCGAAACCGGCAGAGCGCATGTTAACTCATTGTGTGCGCTCTGCCGGATTGGCTACATCCCCGCTGTCATTATCACAGTCATCATTGCCCTTTCGTCTTGCGCCGCCCAGAGACAGCTCCTGGAAAAGGCCAGAGCCGACGCTCAGGTGAAGATGGATAAATCCTACGGAGAAAATGAAAGCTTCGACATACTGGGCGACCGGGTAGTTCAGGGCAGCGAGTTATCCTGCATAGTCCAAAGCGACGGAAGCCTCCTGAATACCTATGAAAATGAAGGGCGCACCTGGAAGAGAGATCCTTCGCTTGACCTCTCGGCACTGCCCCGACTCACCGCGTCGGACATGCCCATACTTGAAAGTCTCTACATCCTTACCCAGGAGGAAACACTCCTCGACATACGCGCCGACGGCTCTTTCATGGCAGGCGCAAAATGGCCGGGGGTATGGACCCGGGATATAAGCTACTCGATTCATCTGTCCCTTGGACTGCTGATGAGCGAAGCGTCGAAAAAAAGCCTTTTGGCAAAAGTCAGCGAAAAGGGACAGATTATTCAGGACACCGGGACCGGTGGCTCATGGCCCCTGTCCACCGACCGCGTCGTCTGGGCCCTGGCCGCCTGGGAAATCTATCTTTCCACGGGGGACAGACCCTGGCTAGAAAAAGCCTACGCGATTCTTGAAGCGAGCGCGAATAAGGACAGGCTGACCGTCTATGACAGTACAAGCGGCCTCTATCGCGGCGAAAGCAGCTTTACCGACTGGCGGGAGCAAACCTATCCCAAGTGGATGCAGAGCGGGTATATAGGCGAAAGCCAAGCCTTGAGCACGAACGTCCTGCACTACCGAAGCCTGAAAATTTTAAGCCTGATGGCGCGCGCTCTTTCAAAACCGGATAAAACCGGCTCGCTTTGGGATGCACAGACCGAAAACCTCGCGAAAGCGATCAATGCAGGATTCAATATCCCCTCCCTTTCTTACCTCGGCGCCTACAGATACAGTCCCGAATGCGGCGGGGCAGTAACCGATAAAAGCGATACACTTGCGAACAGCCTTGCCGTCCTCCTGGGTGTCCTTACTCCCGAGAAAGGGGCAGAAGTCATCGCGGCCCTGCCTGTGGTCCATTATGGACCGCCCGTGATCTTTCCGCAAATGCAGCTTGCGACCCCCTACCACAACAAAGCCGTATGGCCATTTGTGACCGCCTACTACGGCCTTGCGGGGCTTAAGACCGGCAACACCGCGGCATTCGATTTCGCATTGCGTTCCAATATACGTTCAACGGCGATGTTTCTGACCAACAAGGAAAATTTCGTCTACAACACCGGCCATTGGCGGGGCACCGAAGTAAACTCTGACCGGCAGCTCTGGAGCGTCGCGGGTTTTCAGGCGCAGATAATCAAGGGCATTTTCGGCGTAAACTATGACGAGAAGAGCCTTGGCTTTTCGCCTTGTAAAAGTGAATGGATCAAGGGTTCGCTTACCCTGGACGGACTGAAATGGCGCGCCTCCGTCCTGAATCTGCGCCTAGGCGGAAACGGCAACCGCATTGAGTCCCTGAAGGTAAACGGCGAGGCGAAAAGCCCCTCCTGGCGCCTTGACGCATCCGCCTCCGGCATCTATACCATCGAAATAATCCTTGACGGAACAACGGACGGAGACGCGCTGAGCGGAACGGTAAATCTCCGGACGTCCGGTTTTATCGGACCGAAAGACGTCACCAAAGCCGCTATCCAGAGGGACGGACCCCGGGATGGAGGGACGGTTACGCTGACCTGGCCCCCGTCAGGTGACGGATTGAGCTACCGGGTCTATAAAAACGGAAAGCTGATAACCGAAAACATCATCGAGCCCGGATTCACCGAAAGCGGCGTCACAGGCTCGCCTTTTTATCAAATCCAGGCCGCCGATCAGGTCGGCACCCTCTCAAACTTGAGCCAGCCCCTTATCGGCTGTCTTGCCGAAGACCGCATCGAAATCCAAGCCGAAAGCGGTATCTGGAAGGGAATAGAAAAACCTGCCGTGTATTACACGGGTTATCAGGGAACGGGCTTTGTCATGATCAAAAAGGAAACTGACGGCCTCCTGAATGCTTTGATACCGGCGGAGGGAAAATACCTCCTGCGCTGGCGCTACTCGAACGGCAGCGGACCCGTCAATACCGACAACAAGGCGGCCGTCCGCAGTCTCTTCGTAAACGGGAAGGACGTCGGAACTTCGATTTTCGCGCAAACCGGCACGTGGTCCAACTGGACATGGTCTAACGCCCTCATCATCGATCTCAAGGCAGGAGAGGCAGTTTTTTCTCTCCGTTATAATCCGGAAGACGAGAACATGAACATCCTGGTCAACGATGCAGCGCTGGACGTGATGGAGCTGACGCGCCTATGATGTCTGTACCGAATGACTTATACTATTGCACGGAGGGGCGCAAATGAAAATTCTTAACCTTGGTTCGTTGAATATAGACAAGGTCTACTCCGTTCCCCATTTTGCCCAGCCGGAAGAGACTATTTCATCCTCCGGTTTCGCGGAGTTTCCGGGGGGCAAGGGTTTGAACCAGTCCATCGCACTCGCCCGCGCGGGCTCGCAGGTATATCATGCAGGTAAAATCGGCCCTGACGGACTGCTGCTGAAAGAGACGCTATTGCAGGCGGGCGTGAATACCGACTTGATCCTTCAGACGGGCTCGGTTACCGGACAGGCTATAATCCAGGTCAACGCGTCGGGAGAGAACTGCATTATCCTACTCGGGGGCGCAAATGAGGAGATATACGCTTCGGATATTGACCGGATATTGAAAGATTTCCATGAAGGCGACCTGTTGCTGCTCCAGAATGAACTCAGCTGCACCGATTATGCCATACAGGCAGGGCATGCGAAGGGCATAATTATCGCGTTTAACCCGTCCCCGATAAAAGACAACCTCAAAAAAATCAATTTTGCGTATATCGACTATCTGATGCTGAACGAGGTCGAAGGGGAATCCCTCAGCGGGGAAACAGATCCGGATACAATTACGCAGCATCTTCTCCGCAGCTACCCGAACCTGAAAATCGTGCTGACGCTCGGCAAAAAAGGCGTCATATATCTGGATGCCGTTTCCCGGTATTATCAGGACGCGTTCAAGGCTAACGTCGTCGACACTACCGCGGCGGGGGATACCTTCACGGGCTATTTTTTCAGCCGCCTATTCAATGGAGAGGAAATACCGGCAGCACTGGAAGCCGCAGCGAAGGCTGCTGCAATAACTGTTTCCCGTAAGGGCGCCTCTTCGTCGATACCACGCGCCCATGAAGTTTTGTAAATGACGAACCAAATCAGCATTCATAAATGTGTATAATTCGTGCAATTATACACATTTCTCCGTTATTTTATTCTGAAACATTTGCATGACCCATAGAATGATAATTTTTCAACAAAACACAGCGCATTTATCAAGAAATAGATGCAATTTTATAGCTGTTTAATCAAAAACCCAGAAATTTTCCAATAAATGAAGTATATTTTAATATATACGTTTGTTCAATCATGAAAAGGAAGAACTATGACAACACCGCGTTTTTTCAATACTTCCGGCCCGGTAAACGGCAAGGATCACTACTGCATACCGCCTATTTCACGCATCGACACAAAGAAAATCTGGCAATTGATATTGCAGAAAAAATATTTTCTGATACGCGGGCCAAAACAGTCCGGCAAGACCTCCTACCTTCTGGCCCTTGCCCAGGCAATCAATCAAAAGGGCCAGTTAAAGTGCCTGTACTTCAATATAGAATCCCTTCGGGGCATTCAGGAAAACATGGAGGAAAGCATCAAGAGCGTGCTTTTCGAAATTGCTTCCCGCGCCCGGGATACCTTCAACGACGAATATCTGGAAGAAATGGTCTCCGGCATTCTCCAGAAACGGGGATCATTTCATGCCCTCAACGAACTGCTCACCCAATGGTCAAAGAGATCCGACAGGCCCATCGTTCTTCTCATCGACGAAATAGATACCCTCAAGGGAAATGTGCTTACCTCCTTTTTGTCGCAGATACGGGCAGGTTACGACAAGCGCCCGACTTTTTTTCCCCAGAGCATCGTATTCTGCGGAACCCATGACGTCATAGAAAAGCAGTTCAACATAAAAGACACGACCATCACCATCAGCTATTTCAAGCGGCCCGAGATGGAAACCATGCTCATGACCTATATCCAGAAACACGATCTGGAGATTGAGGA
>JAYVSC010000040.1:0-13212 GCA_043775705.1 Spirochaetales bacterium
GAGATGGGGGAGCCTGGGCCGAAGCGCAGCAGTACTGCCCTTTGAATTCCGGATGTGTCCCGGGCTACCAATACCGATGCGGACAGCGACGGGTAGTCCCAGTTTTCGGTATAGTAGTTATACATAATAGTTGCCGGATAGCCCCATTTGGACACAAGTTCATCTGTTGAATTGCCAATATACACCAGACGGAAAGGAATCGTGCCGAGCGCCAGGGGCGAGCTCAGCAGGTTTTCAAGTTTATTCATTTTCACTTTTGCATCTATCATGTCCCCCAGCGAGCGGAGCATCAGGGCGGAATTGAGGAAAATATCGCGCTCATCCCCGGCAATCCCCTGATTCAGTCCAACTCCCGTATTCGTGCTTAAATTCGAGTTGAGAATAAATTGTGCTTTGGCATAATCGGTGCCCGAGAGATAGAGAAGAGAGGCATAATTGGCTCTCGCGGTGAAGCATGTTTTCCCCCCTTCGTCCTTCGCGGCACCTTCGCCGAGAACCAGGGCTAATTCCCGGACCTTGGAGTTTCCGGAGGCGAAGAGCAGCATCGCATAGGATGACGAGAGGCCTGAATCGGAATACGCCGGGATTACCTTTTTATAGGCCTCGACTGCCGTGACAAATATGTTGCTGTCGCCCGGTATTACCGCCGGGGCTTTCAGTTCCTTCGGTGAGGGAAAGGCAGGCGGCGGGTTTTTCAGGAGGTCAAGAAAGCCGGAGCGAAAAGGGTCATTTTCATCGGCCAGGGGAAAGAATGTTTTCAGTTTCTGGACGGACGGGGGAACGGATGCAAGCCACTGTCGGTGCAGGACAAGCGCCTCGAGACGGCTGATGTAGGTCGAGGAAGGATAGACTTCGCGAAGCGACGCGAGGCTGTCCAGTGTTTCCCTGAAGGCCACCCCGGCGCGGAGATTCGACAGCACGGAAGAAAATTCCCCCGAAATTTTCTGGATGTTTTCGCGGCTGTCAGACACGGTCGCGGAGCGCTTTTCCGGGGAGGGGAAGGGAGCGAGATAGACCGAAAACACGCCCTTTCCGGTATCCGTGCGGTACATGGCGTTCAGTGAATCGAACCAGAAATCAAGGACAGAGGGATCAAAACCCGCAAGATTAAGCAGAATTACCGAAAACCGGTCAGCCTCGAGTATGTCCGCGCCAGTGTACACAAAGCTCACGGGGAGTTCCTGGTTTTTTTTATATGCCGTAAATGGATGGTCAAGGGCGAAATGCGCGGCCTCGGGAACCAGCAGGGGGATCAGCATCATCTCGCGCTCCGAGTCAAAATTGCGCATCCGCCGCGGCGAGGAGGAAGCCGTGTCGAAGAGGGTGGAATCAATATAATCAAGAAGCCCTGTCGAAAGCACAAAGGTTCCCTCAGGATAGAGTTTCACCACTACGTCGCGTGAACTGATGACGAGGACTCTCATCGTGCCGCGGAACAGTTCTGTCCGCCGGAACAGCATGAACAGAGAGGTATCGATGACATCCTTCCATTCGCCGAGGGAATCCCGCTTAACTTCGTTTTGCGCGAGGTTGAGGAGTTCCCTGCGGGAGGCGTCAGTCAAACCGGTCCTGAGTTCTCCGTCGGTGAGCGCGGCAAGAGGAAGGGCGAAGAGAGCCATAAAAACACTCGAGATAATGATTTTCTGAATTGCTTTCATATATATAGAATAACACACCAGTAGGCTTAAGGCAACGAAACCGGTATACTCTTTGTCTATGAACAAGATATTTCTCAAAGCAAAAGAAGAAGAACGGATACAGCTGGGCCATCCCTGGGTATTCGACAACGAGATAGGCCGCGAACAGGGCGACTGCGCCAACGGCGAATCCGTGGAAGTATACACGAAGGCAGGCCATTTTCTCGGCCGCGGCGTGATAAATAAAAACTCTAAAATACAGGTGAGAATATTTACGCGGAAAAAGGATGAGGAAATCAACGCCCTCTTTTTCGTGAACCGTATCCGTTCAGCCTTTGAATTGCGGAGCCGACTTTACACGATCGAAGACTCCTACCGTCTCATATTCGCCGAAGCGGACCTTGTTCCGGGTCTGGTGGTCGACCTCTTTCGGGACGTCGGCGGGAAGGTGTTCCTCTCGGTGCAGTTTCTCACCCTCGCGGTGGATCACTTCAAGGCACCGATAGTCGCCGCCCTGAGCGAGGTGGTGCATCCTGACGGAATTTTCGAGCGGAGCGACGTGCATGTGCGCGGACTTGAGGGCATCAGCGAAGTGAAGGGTTGGATCGGGGCCGCCCACAATCCCCTTATCACCATACGCGAAAACGGCATTGCCCTCGTGGTCGATCTCGAGAACGGCCAGAAGACCGGGTATTTCCTCGATCAAAAAGAGAACCGCCGTCTCGTCGGCACGCTCGCCAAGGGCCTTTCGGTGCTTGACGCCTTTACCCATACGGGTTCTTTCGGCCTGAACGCCTGGAAGGGCGGGGCTTCTTCCGTCATCGCCGTCGATATTTCCCAGGATGCCGTCGATACGGTGAACAGCAACATTGCCTTGAATGGAGCCGGGAAAAAAATGAGCGCCCTTGCCGGGGATGTGTTCGATCTCTTGAAAGCATACGAGGTTGAGGGAAAGCAGTTCGACATGATTATTCTCGATCCTCCTGCCTTTACCAAAAGCGCAAAGATGATAGAAAAAGCCTACGGCGGCTACAAGGAAATCAATCTTCGCTCGATGAAGATTCTCAAGTCCGGCGGCTACCTCGTGACCTGCTCATGCTCGCATTTTTTCGACGCAGGACATTTTTACCGGATGATACAGAACGCGGCGATGGACGCGCATAAAACCGTGCAGATACTCGAAAAACGCGGACCCGGTCCGGACCATCCCGCGCTTGCCGGCTATCCCGAATCTGACTACCTGAAGTGCGCAATCCTTCGCGTATGGTAGGCAAAAAAAAATACAACAGCATTGTGCTTCTCGGCCCTACCGCCTCGGGCAAGACCGGACTCGGCGTCCACCTTGCCCTCTCCGTCGGCGGGGAGATACTGTCGGCGGATTCGAGGCAGGTATACCGCGGCCTCGACATCGGTTCGGGCAAGGATCTTTCCGAGTACGGGGATATACCCTATCACCTGATAGACGTCGCTTCCCTTCCCGACGAATACAGCGTCTTCAGCTACCAGAAGGACTTTTACCGGATTTTTCCGGAAGTGATTTCCAGGGGCAGGGTGCCTGTCATAGTCGGGGGCACGGGCATGTACCTCGACTCGGTGATACGCGGTTATGACTTTGCCGATGTGGCTGAAAACCCGCGCCTTCGGGAAGAACTTGCCGGTCTTTCCTTAAGCGAGCTTATCGCGCGCCTTCTTTCCCTCAAGGCCGAAATCCATAACCGCACTGATCTTGAGGAGCGGCCCCGTCTCGTGCGCGCCATCGAGATTGCCGAGCATAAGCGTTCGCTCGCATCATCGGCTTCGGCTTTCCCGGCAGGCACGGAGGGCCGGCCCGACATCAAACCGCTCATTTTGGGCATACGCTTCGAGCGGTCTGTCCTCCGGGAGCGCATAAAGGCGCGTCTCGAAGCGCGCATCGCCGAAGGACTCATCGGCGAAGTGAAAGCTCTGCACGAAAATGGAATAAGCTGGGAACGGCTTGAGCGGCTCGGCCTCGAGTACCGCGCGACGGCGGAATTTCTGCAGGGCAGAATCGGGAGCCAAAAGGAATGGGCGGACGGCCTCTATATCTCGATCTGTCAATTCGCGAAGCGGCAGGAAACCTGGTTTCGGGGAATGGAAAGAAAGGGCGTGGAGATTGTCTGGATCGACGGGGGAAGCAGGGAAATTGCCGACGCTATTGCAGTGCCCGCATTCGCTTGATCTTCCGCGCCTCATAGCTTCCCGCCTCGACGAAGAGATCGGAAATTTCTCTCGGTACGAAGGCCGCGGCTTCCTCGGTCAGATAGAAAGTATCGTTCTTCATGAATTTATACCCGATGTGGAATATTGAGTTGAGCGTATCGGACGTCAGGTTTCCTGTCTGTCCCGGCCGCTTGTATACCGTGTTTCCGATATGGATGGCCATGCGGAAGGTAAAACCGATGGAAAGGGCCGCGTTGTCGGCAAAGTGTATCGGGCGGTTGATCCAGAGACGCAGGGCATCAAGAATAACGGGGCAGTTCTTTCCGTTGAAGGGCAGGAGCAGAAGCCCGCCGTAATCCCGCCACATCCACACAAGGCCGCCGCTCGCGGCGAATGAATGTTCGATCATCCTGCGGAATTCCTGATCGAGGGAGGCTGCCCGCGTTTCCCCTATGGTGTGCAGAAGCTTGTCGGCCTTGTCTATCTGGATATACACAAACGTAAAGGTATATTCTTGGCCTTCTTTTATCGAGGTCCACCCCCGGCTTGAATCGATGAAACCGGCACGCAGAGGCAGCGGATTGTTCGAATCCATGTCGCCTTCGCCGGGGCGTTGGGCGGCGCTCCCGGCTCCGGCTTTTTTCCATGCGAGGGCCTTTTTAAGCCTGAGGGGATTGATGGAGGAGGCATCGGTTCTCGGTCCCAAATAGTCTGCCGCCCCTGCCCAGAATGCTTCCGCCGCATCGTTGAAAATTCCCTTTCTGTCGATTATACCCCAGCGTACCGAAATCGTTGACAGGGTTTTAAATGCCGCCTTCAGCTTTCTCCCCTCAAGATCGGCAATGTCAAACCAGGCGAATTCAAGGTCCGATCCAGCCTCTTTTGCCACCTTCGCAAGGTCGGCTCTCTTCACGTAGAGCAGGGTTTGTTTTTTTCCCTCGAAAGCCGAAAACAACTTAAGCACGCGGGGATCGTCCGAGGATATGATTATGGTCATGCGATGTCTTCCAGGCGGATCATGTACGTTTTCAGGGTATGTGTTTTTTCCGTCTTCAATGTGCTGAAATGTGTGGCAAAGTTCCGTTCGAAGGAATCGTAGACCGAGGGGCTCACCGTGATGGAACCGGGAACGGTCATTTTTGCCTCGATCTCCTTGACCCGCTGGAACAAATCGTTTTTCTGCAGTTCATCCTCGGAAAAGGACCACCGGCAGGGTCCGTTGTGGATTGCTATCCGGATATGGATCGGCTCCGAGAGGGGGCTTGAAAGGCGGTTGAAAAGAAAAAGGTTGTGGAGAATTTCCATGCCGGCAAGGGCCGCTTCCATGTCCCTCTGGCCGTAGTAAAACGCGGCTATCCCGCCGTCGCCCTCTGAGCACCAGATCCGGCCATTTCGTTTTGTGACGGCCTCGGTAAGGATCGACCGGTAATTTGTAAACGCGGTTTTTATTTTGTCCGGCGCGTAGCTCCGCACCAGGCGCGTATTGCTGACCATGTCGTAGCGGAGCAGGGTAAGGTTGGAGTCCATTCCGGGCCTGAGCCTGCGCCAGTTCGGCGTGGCGTTTTTTCCCGGAGACTCGACGAAGAGGCCTGTGCTCTTGTCGTACAGGATTTCGTCCTTTGACAATTCCTTCGCGATTTCGTGAATGAGCGGAATCTGGTATTGGCGGCCGTTCAGGCCGACATAATGCAGGCGGACGAGATTTTCGATTATCGGGAGAAATATATTGGCCGCGGTGATATCCCTCATGATCTGGGCCGCCGCGTCGCGGGGTTGGATGGGTATATTTTCCGGAATCCCGGTTTGTCTGTTTATATCGTAGCCGGGGAGCAAATCCTTGACGATTCTCACCATGATATCTATGGGAAGGGATTCAGAAAATGCCCGATTGGCCAAATTGATGATCATGCTCCGAATGTACATTTACTTGTTTACCTGCCTGACTATTCTATATAGGCATGAATAATAGCAGATGTCAAGGTTTTCCCCCCTTCGGCTCGGAAGAGGCTTCGGTGATCGCTTCGTCGTCCAGATACTGTCTGGTGTACAATCGCCAGTATTCCCCCCGCGCGTCCATGAGACTTGCGTGATTTCCATCCTCGAGTATTTTCCCCTCATGCAGCACAATGATCCGGTCCGCCTTCCTTATCGTGGAAAGCCGGTGTGCAATCACGATGCTTGTTCTTCCCTTTAAAAGACGGTCCACTGCTCCCTGGATGAGAAGCTCGGTTTCCGTATCGATGGAGCTTGTGGCTTCGTCGAGTATCATGATTCTCGGTTTTGCGACGAGGGCGCGCGCGAGGCTGATGAGCTGTTTTTGGCCGGTTGAAAGGAGGACGCCTCCCTCTCCGGCGAGCGTATCGAGCCTGGCCTCGAGCTTTTCGATAAAATCCATCGCATTTGCTTCCCTGGCTGCTTCCTCGATTTCCTCATCGGTCGCATTCAGTCTGCCGTAGCGTATGTTGTTCCGGATGGTTTCCGCAAACAGAAGGGGCGTCTGGAGCACGTAGCCGAGACGGCTGTGAAGCCAGTGCTGGGTTCTTTCCCGGTAATCAGTCCCGTCGATGAGTATTTCTCCGGCTTCCGGCTCGTAAAAACGGCAGAGCAGGTTAACCAGGGTCGATTTTCCGCTTCCGGTCTCGCCGACGACGGCCAGGGTTTGGCCCTCGGGGATATGAAGGGAGAAGTCCCTGAATATCCACTGACCCTCTCCGTAACGGAAACTTACGTTTACAAGCTCCAGTTCCCCGCGGATTTCCCGGGCGCTTGCTTCGCTCGAGTCCGGTCTGTCGGTGATATCACTCTTTGTCCCGATCAGGCCGAGAAGCCTTTCGGCGCTGGCCTGGGCCGCCTGGAATTCCGAGAGCACGCGCGCCACTTCACGGGCGGGATCAAAGAAAAGCATGGCATAGTTCACGAAGGCGATGAGGGTGCCGAAGGTGATCATTCCGTTGATTACGAGTTTGCCTCCCGCGCCGAGGGCGAGGGCCGCGCCGGCAGCGGCGAGAATGATGACGACGGGCAGGTAGAGCGAGGACAACCGCGCCGCCCGGATGGAATGCCTGCGGAGTGCGGTGCTTTTTTCGTCGAACCCAGTGCGGTTATATTCCTCGAGCACGAGGGTTTTCGAAGTGCGTGAACCCTGCAGTCCCTCGTTGAATACCCCGGTCAGAAGTGAGTTGGCTTTGCGCGCCTTTCTTTGTGTTTCGAGAATGCGTTTCTGGAATAGGAAGGTAGCGATGACGAGTACCGGGGTGCATGAGAGGGTGATGAGGGCAAGCAGGGGATTCATGAACAGCATAAAGACGACGATGGCGGCCATCATGGTGCTGCCCCACACAAGATCTACAAGACCCCAGGCAATGGTGTCACCGAGCTTTTGCGCGTCCGAAGTCATTCTCGCCATGATCCATCCCGCCGGTGTTTTATCGTAATATGAAAAACTGAGTTCCTGCAGGCGGCTGAAAGCCCTGTCTCGAAGGATAAAGCAGAGGCGGACCTCTATCAATCCCGCGATAATGACCAGGGCCCATACGTTGATGCCCTGCAGGAGGGCCAGGAGTGCGTAGGCGATAATGAACGAAACAATATGGTCCCGGGAATCCGCGGTCCCGAGGGCGGGAACCAGGACATCGACGGCATACCGGGTCATCAGGGGAAATATACCGTCGATCACCGCGACGAACGCCATGATACAGCCGAGGAAAATCATCAGGGGATGCAGGGGCTTCGCATAGCCGAGAATTTTTTTCCAGATTTCCCGGTCGAAATGGGGCGCGTATTCAATTTCTTCAAAACCGTGAATATCAGACATCGCAGTCCCCCTGCAGGAGCGCAAGCCGGCTGTACAGCCCTTTTTTCGCGAGGAGTTCCTCATGCGTGCCCAGCTCGCTTATACGTCCGTCCTCAAGCACCAGAATGCGGTCAGCGGAGGCGAGCGTGGTCAGGCGGTGCGCGATGATGATTGTACTCGTGCCGGCGCCCGTTCCGTCCGCTGTGGTCCGGCGTTTAAGTGAATGGCGTATCCTGTCGTCGGTTTCGGTGTCGACAGCGCTCAGGCTGTCGTCGAGAATCAGTATCGGCGTGTTGCGCACCAGGGCGCGTGAAAGGGCGAGTCTCTGTTTTTGCCCGCCCGAAAGGGTCACGCCCCGCTCGCCCACCATCGTTTCGTAGCGGTGGGTAAAGCCCTCGATGACATGATGGAAGGCCGCCTTTTTTGCCGCCTCGATGATGGAAGCATCGCTTGTTTCCCTGTTTCCCATACTGATGTTTTCCCGGATTGTCTTTCCGTACAGAAAGCCTTCCTGCAGGATCAGCGCGATGCGAGATCTAAGTTCGCGTTTCGGAATGGACGATATATCCCTTCCTCCGATGGTAATTTTTCCTTCGGTCGGCTCGTATAGACGGAGCAGAAGGTGCACCAGAGTTGACTTGCCGCTGCCCGTCGGTCCGAGAAGGGCGAGGTGCTCGCCTTCTTTCATGGTGAAGCTGAGATTCTTCAGGACCATCGTGCCGTCGGGATAGCTGAAGCTGACATTGTCGAATTCAATTTTTCCGTAGTCCCACCGCGGCAGGTTTTCCTCCCCTTCGCGGACTAAATCCTCTTCCTTGTGCAGATTGAGGAGTTCCGCGATGCGGCCGAGGGCGACCTTGGTCTTTCCCGCATCGGCGAGAAGCCGGCCGAATTGTCTGATCGGCCAGAGAACCTGCTGCTCGTAGGTCAGGAAAAGAACGAGCAGACCGAGTGTTATAGATCCCCGTGCCATGAGGAGGAGCCCCGTCCCAAGCACGATGGAAAGCTGGAGCAGGCCGAGGAAACTGGTAAAGCCCCAATACAGAGCCAGCCAAAAGAGGAGATGGAATACCTGGTCGCGGAAGGCGCCGTTCGCTTTCGCAAACCGGTCCTTCTCGAATTCCTGCCGGGCAAAGGCGCGCACTACGCGCACCGCGGTGACATTTTCCTGGATGATGCCGGACAGCGCGCCTTCCTTCTCGTCGACCCCGAGAAAAACCCGCTGTACGACGATGTGAAAACCTATCGAAAAAATGAGGATAACCGGAATGACGATGCTTCCCCACGCGGTCAGACGGACATTCAGGGAAATCATGACCGGGAAGGCGAAAGTGATGAGAATGATCGTTCTGCAGATTTCGAAAAATTCGAAGCCGAGAAAACGGCGCGTCGTGTCGACGTCCGAGGTGCACCTCTGGAGCCAGTCCCCCGTTTGGGAACGGAGCAGGGTTTCGTACGGCAAGTCCTGGATATGGCCGTAGAGTCTGTCCCTCATGGATTTGGCCGCGTATTCGGCGGCAATGTTCGCGCTGAAGCTTGAGACAAAACTGAAGAATGCCTGTAACAGAATGCAGAACATAAAAGCGAGGGCGACTGCCCAGAGATTGTTTCTGAGCCAGGGCCGAAGAAGCCATTCGTTCACGGAGGCGCTTACCGTAATCTGATCAGGCGGGGGAAAAACGCCGCCGCCGTTTAAATTCGGACCAAGCACGAATTCGCCGAGTCCTTTCAGGGGAAGGGGAAGGGACGGAGCTTGAGTTCCGATAATGCTGTCGATGGTGAGTTTGACTATCAGGGGAGAAGTGAACGTGAAAAAGGCCTCGAAGGCAAGGGCCGCGATACCGAAGGTATACAGCGCGCGCTTGCCTTTGAGGCTGTCCCAGAGGAGCTTGACGCGGCCGAAGGGCGGCCATGAGCTTTTTTGGATGATAAAGGAATCCAGCGTATTCGGCACGGGACTTCCTTTTTTTTCATGCAATAGCCGAAATCCTGTTCTCTTCCATTTCAGCGAGATAGCCGGTCCGCACGCAGCTTTCGAAAAGCATTGTGCTCATGAATTCATCGATAATTTTTTCATATCCGTCGAGATCGCGGTAAATGCGCACCATAAAGCCGTCATCGGTTTCTCTGAGAATTGAGAGATAGTCGGCACAGCCGGGATTGCTCCTGATATAGTAGTTTTTCATTGGTATCTCCAGATACCTCTATTTTCGGGCTATGAAAAAATTCCTTTAGCGTTATAATCGAAAGTATGCATACCGATTCGCATATTCATCTTATGGATTTCTACCGTGCCTCCGGATTTATTCCGGTTCTTCCTTCTGATATCACTGTGTGCGCCTCCGCGCACCAAAGGGAAGAATTCATGTGGCAGGAGGATTTTGCTATGAAAAATCCCTTCCAGGTACTTCTCTCTTTTGGTATTCATCCGCAGGACAGAGAAATGAGCAGCGCTGACAAAAAGGATTTTCTCCAGATCCTTGCATCAGAGAGGCGAATACAGGCGATAGGCGAGTGCGGATTCGATCTTTTTACGCCGGAATTCAGGGAGACTGAAAAAGAACAGCAGATGGTTTGGAATTTTCAGCTTGATTTGGCCGCCGCCTCCGGTCTATCCCTGATAATTCACTGCAGAAAAGCGATGGGTCTTGTTTTTGCCGACATAAAAAAACTGAAAAAGGTACGCGCGGTGGTCTTTCATGGGTGGAGCGGTTCCGTGGTCGAGGCAAAGTCCTTCCTTTCGCGTGGAGTCAATGCGTATTTTTCGGCGGGAAAGGGACTCCTTCGGGGAGACCGGTCCCTCCGCGAAAGCGTAACTGAGCTTCCCGGGACAACGCTGTTAACAGAAACGGATTCGCCCTATATGGTTTTAAAAGGGGAGAAATATTCGGTTCCCGAAGATATTTATCCGGTGACTGCCCTTATCGCAAGACTGCGGCAGGAAGGACTGGATGAACTACAGACCGTACTGAGCGCAAATTTCAGGACGGTTTTCGGAGCGCATCCCGGATCGAGGCCAGCTCCGTAACGGATTCCCGGTAGCATGATTGAAGGTCATCAAGCATCGTGTTGTGATCGCCGCCGGCACCGCTGCGGAGGCTTTTTTCGAGGAGCGAGGCGGCATGGGCGAGATTGTCGGCTCCAAGGGTAAGGGATGCCCCCTTCACCTGATGGATCTGATGTGCAACTTCTTTGTCCTTTCCCTGGGCAAGAGAGGTCCTCAATAAGGTAAAATCAAGAACTCCCAGTTCGAGAAAAGTTTCGATGAGATCGAGATATATTTCGTTATCATTGTCAATGCGCGCGAGAGCCTCGGTTGTATTGATTATGGACATGTATGTGCCTCCGAAAGCGATTGATAAAAATCTTCTCCGCGGTCATTGATCAGCACAAAAGCCGGGAGGCCCTTCATTGTGACAAGCCGTACCGCTTCCATTCCGAGATCGCTATAATCAAGTATACTGCTTTCCGTGATATATGTGTCCGCTATCAGGGCCGCGGCGCCGCCGACCGTACCGAGATAGGTGCCGCCGTAAGCAAGACAGGACTTTCGCCACTGTTCGCTCCGGTTTCCCTTTGCGAGTGTTACGAGGGCAGCGCCGGAACGCATCAGTTCCTCGCCGTATTCATCCATTCGCCCGGCGGTAGTGGGTCCGAAGCTACCGCTGACGCAGCCTGACGGCGTTTCGGCGGGTCCTGCATACAGTATGGCGTATTTGCGCGTATATTCGGGAAGGCTTTGCCCGCTGGCGAGAAGCGCGTGCCAGCGCGCATGGGCGGCGTCCCGGGCGACCAGAAATTTTCCGGAAAGCAGAATCGGTGTCCCCGTTTTCATGCCTGAGAGAAGGGCGCGCACTTTTGTCAGCCCTGCGTCCAGATCGATTGAAACCGGTTTTTGTGGAGCCGTCCCGGACAAGGCAGTCACGGACAACGCTGTCCCGGAAAAAGCCGCCCCTTCTGCGAGGCCGGGGATCGAAAGGGGATCGCTTATCGTCCGCTCGAGATAGACGCCGGTGCGGTCGATGTATCCGTGCAGGTTACGGTGCGCCGCGCAGGATACCCCGACCGAGACCGGACAGCTCGCCCCGTGGCGGCTCAAACGCAGAACGCGGGCGTCGACTGCGAACGACCTTCCTCCGAACTGGGCGCCCAAGCCCGTATTTTCCGCGAGAACGCATACTGTTTTTTCCCATTCCCTGTCCCTGATCGGTTTGGTTCCGAGTACGCGGTAATCCCAGTCCGGCAGCTCTGCGTCAAAATAACCGGCTGTCGCCAGCTTGAGTGCGAGCAGATTTTGCTCCGGGCTCAAGCCTCCGACGACGACCGCAATGGTGTAGGGAGGACAGGCTGCCGTACCGAGCGAGGAAATCTGCTTGTGCAGAAATTCGGTAAAGGCTTTTTCATTCAACAGGGCTTTTGTCCCCTGGGTAAAAGAGGTTTTGTTCGATGAGCCCCCGCCCTTTGCGCAAAAGAGAAACCGATAGGCGGCTCCCTCATTGTGTGCACCCTGGTTTGAAGAGATCATAATCTGGGCGGGCATATTGTTCCGCGGATCGCTTTCTTCAAACAGGGAGGAAGGTATTGTCGTAGAAAAACGGAGGTTTCTTGTGGTGAAGGTTTCCTCGATTCCGCGCGAAAGGGATTCGGTGTCATCGCCTTCCGTCAAGACCATGCCCTCCTTCCAAGCAAAAACCTGGGCTGTTCCGGTATCCTGGCAGAGCGGATATATCCCTTTCGCCGAAATTATCGCGTTTTGGATCAGCATTGATGCAACCAAACGGTCATTGAAACTGTTATCCACTGTATTGGCAACAGAGACAAGATGTTCGAGGTGATTTCGGGTAACGGTGAAGGAAACACGGTCAAATGCTTTTGCGGCAATAAATGAAAGGATTTCATCCGGAATATGCAGGAAATTTCCTGCATTTTCCATTTTTTGCGGCATTTGCGGCAGAGAATCGGGATTTATTCGGTCAAAATCCATAGTTTTGTCAGTATAGCCCTCCCGTCTCTTTTTTGCTATACTTATTTTGGTTTTTTTGGAGGTCTTATGGCGCTGCTGATGTATCTGTGTGCGGGTCTTTCCCTCGGTTTTTCCGCTTTCTGCTTCATTCCCGCCTTCGTTACGGGACTTTGGGGCTTCTTGCTTACTTTTTTGTATTCCGCTTTCATTCTTGCCGCGACCTTCCGGTTTTTAAAAAAAAGCGACCGCACCACACTTTCGATAATACGTAAAACACTGGAATATCTTCCTTTTATCCTGCTCACCGGTTTTGTGTTCCGCCGCTCCGGCGCAGAGGACGGGTCCTTTATTCTGGACCTAAGCTCGATCATACTGTGGCTGGTGATCTGCGGTCTCGACATCGTTATCCTGTTCCGCCTGTCGGATAAAAGGATTGCGCGTTCCTTTCCGGGTTTACCCGTTCCGGTCGAGAAAAAAAAGAAGCTGTCCGTGCAGATATTCGAATGGGTTGATGCCCTGCTCCAGGCCGCATGCCTGGTGCTTTTAATCAACATTTTTATCTTTCAGCTTTATGCGATTCCGTCGGAATCCATGGTGCCGGAATTCATGATCGGGGATCGCGTCGTTGTCATCAAGAC
>JAYVSC010000041.1:0-31583 GCA_043775705.1 Spirochaetales bacterium
GGCGGCAGTAAGCTGGGTCGGGTCGAGGTAATCGTATTCGACGGCATAGGAAGGCCGGGTGACCACCGCGTCTTCAAGCCCGGTAATGGTGCGCATGAACTGGTCCTGCACTTCTTCCGGCAGGGACGAGGAGAGGCCGTTGATATAAAGCTCTTCGGTATCGAGGCCCTCAGGCTCGAGAAAAATCTGGTGGCGGTCGCGGTCGGCAAAGCGGACCACCTTGTCCTCGATCGACGGACAGTAGCGCGGGCCTATGCCCTTGATTTTTCCGGAATACAGGGGCGAGCGGTGAATGTTTTCGGCGATAATGCGGTGGGTCTCGCCGTTTGTATAGGTAACCCAGCACGAGACCATGGGGCGCGTGACCTTGTCGTACGCGAAGGAAAAGGGATGCACGTCGGCGTCGCCGTCCTGCCTTTCAAGGCCCGTAAAATCAACAGAAGTGCGCAGGATGCGCGGAGGTGTTCCGGTCTTCAGCCGGCCGACGGAAAAGCCCATTCGTCTGAGCGCGACGCCGAGGCCGAGAGCGGCCTCTTCCCCGAGCCGGCCCGAGGAAGCCTCGTACTCCCCGATAAAAACCTTTCCTTCCATAAAAGTGCCGGTGGTCAGCACTACCGCCTTGGCGGATATTGTCCGCCCGCGCGAGGTGACGACGGCCTCTATTTTGCCGGAGGAAACGAAATCAATTATCGTATCCTGATAGATATGCAGGTTTTTCTCGAGCTCGAGGGTATGTTTGGCCAGGAGGGAATAACGGTATTTGTCCGCCTGCACGCGCGGCGACTGAACTGCCGGCCCGCGGCTCCGGTTCAGGAGACGGTACTGGAGCATAGTGGCGTCGGCGAGACGGCCCATTTCGCCGCCGAGGGCGTCGATCTCGCGGACGATATTGCCCTTCGAGATGCCGCCGATCGAGGGGTTGCAGGAGAGACGCCCTATAGTGTCGAGGGATTGTGTGACAAGGAGCGTTTTTTGCCCCATCCGGGCGGATGCGAGCGCGGCTTCGATGCCCGCGTGCCCCCCGCCGATAACCAGTACATCATAGTCGGAATAACGATAACCCATAGTTTATCGAGTATACCGAAGGAGAGCCCCCGCTGTCTATGAATTTTTCATCCTGATGATATGGTCGGCCAGGACGGCCGCCTCGTCCTCGTCATGGGTCACGTAGATCGCGGTATAGCCGAGTTCTCTCTGGCGGCTGCGGAGCTCGCCCTGAAGGCGCTTCCTCAATTCGGTATCGAGGGACGAAAGCGGTTCGTCAAAAAGCACGAGGGACGGTCTTACTGCGAGGGTTCGCGCAAGGGAAACCCGCTGTTTTTCGCCGCCGGACAGGGACTCGACCCGCCGCTTTCCGAAACCGGAAAGACCGAAGCGGTCAAGCCAGACCGCCGCTTCCAGACGGCTCAGTCTTTTTCCCATACCCGAGGAAACGAGACCGTAGCCTATGTTGTCCTCCACGCTCAAATGCGGAAACAGGGCATGCTCCTGAAAAACCAGACCGAGCTTCCGCTTCCCAGGGGGAAGGGAAGCGATGTCCGCGCCGTCGAGCACGATGGTGCCGGAGTCGGGAGGAAGGAGTCCCGCTATCATTTTCAGCACGGAAGTTTTTCCGCAGCCCGAAGGCCCGAGCAGCGCAAGGGAACTGCCCCTTTCCATTTCAAACGAGATATCGATTTCCATCATCGGCCATTTTTTCCGCAACTGCGAAACGGTAAAAAAACTGTTCATCGAGTCAATCCTTACCCGGATTTCCGGATCCGGCATCCTGAATGAAAAAGACAAAGGCGCAAAGCAGGGCCAGCAGCACCGCGCAGACGCACGCCTCTGAAAACCGGTACGAGCCGGCAAGCCGGTACAGGGTAAGCGAAAGGTTCTCGAAGCGGCGCAGCGATAGCACGAGAGGAAGGGATGCGTCGCCCGCGCTGATAGCGAACACAAAGCCAGCGCCCGAAAGAATGCCGCGAAGGGCAAGCGGAATCTTGACGCGGAACACCGCGTCGAGGGAATCGGGCGCGAGCAGGAGGGAAGCGTCGAGAATCGCGTTCGGGATGCGGTCGAGCGCGCCCTGAATCTGGGTCCAGGCGAAGGGCCAGGCCATGGCTGACTGGGCAAGAATGAGGACGAGCACATTGCCGCGCGGTACGAGAAGAGTCCATCCAAAACCGAGCATGACGGACGATACCGCGAGCGGGGCGAAGGGAAGAACGCGGAACGCAGGGCGCCCGTGACCGAAGGCAAGCGCGAAAAAAAGGGCCGCGGCGGTCGAGACGAGCGCGACCGAAAGGCCGACAAACACCGTACTTCCGAAAGCGGCGGCAAAGGAAGGGCGGCCGAAAAACTGCGTCCACGAGTCAAGGCTGACATGCAGGGCAGTCGAATACCCGCCGCTGCCTCCTGTCACAAAGGAGCGGAGCAGGATGGATGCAAGAGGCCCAATAAAAAAAACAATCAGAAAAATCATATAAAGCGCGGCGCCTGCTTTTTCGGACCAACCCCGGAGAGGCGTGCGCAGTCTTCCTGTTTTCAGGGCCGCGTTCCCCCGCGAAAGCAGCCTTTGAAAATACACATAGAGCAGGATTACAAGAAAGGCCGCGAGGGTTTCAATGAGCGCGATGAGACCGGACAATCGGAAATCTAGCAGGGACCGCGCGGCCTGATAAAGCTCGACCTCGAGCGTGGTGCCGCCGACGCCGCCGAAGAGGAGCACGATGATGAAACTGAAAAAGCAGTAGAGGAACACGAGAGACGCCGCTGCCAGAATAGAAGGAGAGAGGAGGGGCAGGGTTATCGTGCGGAACACGCGCAGGGGACTCGAGCCGAGAATGAGCGCCGCTTCCTCCTCTTCGGCGCTCAGGCGCTCCCACACCTGGGAGACGGTGCGGAGCACCACGGGGAAATTATAAAAGCCGTGGGCGATCACCACACCGGCAAGCGAATAGAGAAAGGTCACCGGCGGCTCTGCAAGACCGAAGGCCGACATCAAAAAAACATTGAGATATCCCTGCCTTCCGTAAAACAGCACAAAGGCGAGCGCGATGATAACCGGAGGGATGCACAGGGGTACGCCCGACAGCGAAAGGAGAAACCGCCGTCCGGGAAAATTCCTGCGCGCGGCGAGAAAGGCCGCAGGCAGCCCGATGGCGACGGCGGCAAGCGAGGAAAGTAGGGCTTCGACTGCCGTAAATCGGAGCGCGGAAAAAAGCCTCGCCCAGGGGATGGCGTTTTCTCCCCCGCCAGCGCCGCCGGCGCCGCCGGCAAAGACCGGAAGCAGAGCGCACACGGCGGGCACGAGAAAGGAAAGAATCACAACGGCAAGCACGAGCGCGCCGAGCGCCGGCGCGAGGTTTCGGATTTTCATTTTGCCAGAATAGAAATGACCGGAGCGACAGATGCCGTCACTTCCGCGGAAGAAACCGACAAGGTCTTCGTCGCCTTGGGCGCGGCCTTGTAGGATTCAGGCAGCTTCACGGTTGGGGAAACCGGATACATCCACTGGGTCAGGGGCAGCACATTCTGAGCTTCTTCGGTAAGCATAAAGTCGATGAAGGCCTCGGCTCCCCTGGCGTTCTGCGCGTTTCTGACCAGGCCCACTCCCTCAATCTGGCGGACATGGCCCTCGGGGAAAATCAGCGCCTGATACCGGTCGGTTTTGTCGAACTCGACGTGGTAGGCGGGGCTCGTGGTGTAGCTGATGACGAGAGGCGCCTCGCCCGCGGTAAAGAGTCCGTAGCCCGCGTCCCAGCCGGGCGCGAGGGTGAGTATATTGCCCTTCAGTTTTGTCCAGTAATCGGCATAGTCTTTTCCGTACACCGCGACCGTCCATGCGAGAAAGCCGGTGCCGGGGGTGCTCGTGCGCGGGTCCATCAGGATTATTTTTTTCGCGTACTCGGGCCTGGTCAAGTCCGCGAGACTTGCCGGCGGCGCAAGGCGCGAGGCCGTGTCGAATATCATGGCGAAATAACCCCAGTCGTAGGGGGTCAGGAGCCAGTCGTCCGCAAGGCGCAAATCCTCCGCGACGATTTTGTCCGCGTTGACGGGTTTATATCCTTTCAGGACCCCTTCCTTTCGCGCGAGATCGAGCAGATTGTTGTCGATGCCGACAAGTGCGTCCGCGTTCGGGGATGCTTTCTCGAGGGCCGCCCGCGAGAGCACCTGGGCCGCGTCGCCGCAGGACACAAGAGTCAGCCTGTAGCCCGTTTTCGCCTCGAAAAGCTTGACGAGGGCGGGACCCGGACCCCAGTCCGCCGTAAAGGAATCGTAGGCGTACACGACAACCTCTTTTTGGCGCGCGGAATCGGCCTTTACCGGCGCGTCGGACGCGCCGAGGGCAAAGAATGAACCAAGAGAAACTGACAATGAAATGATAAAAAAGAATGAAAAAAGACGTGTCTTCATCACTCCCTCCGCCGGCATTACCCGGATCAGGTGTGAGCGTCCATGCAGGCGCTCTAGGGTTTATTCTCAGATTGGCAGGCCCTAAGGCCGGTCAAACACCCCTGTTGATGAAATCATCTTAGCGAAGTCCTCAAAAAATTGCAAGTTCTCCGTTTCCGGTATATACTCGCACCACACCTTGCGGTGTGCATAGAAAAGGAAAAAAAATCATGAACAAGGTTCTTTGCGTCGGTTCGGCTTCTGTCGATATCAAGGCTTTCAGCTATCAGGATGACGTCCAGAACGCCTACCGCGAGGGAACTATCGACCTCGTTCCCGGCGGAGTGGCCCGAGGCATGGCGATCAACCTCAAGCAGCTCGGTTTCAATACGGCGATCGCCTCGGTCATCGGCGCCGATATTTTCGGCGAGTACATCAAAAAAGGGCTCGTCTCGGCGGGAATCAACACGGAACTGCTCAAGACCAGCGCGTCGAAAAAAACCGCCCTGTTCTCGGTCATGGGCGCCCGGGGCAGCTCATCCTCCTGCGTCTACTCGAACGAAGTGCTCCAGGAAATCACCGTCGACCGCGCCTTTACCGACTTTATCGCCCGTGAAAAAATCAACACACTCGTCGTCGACTCCAACGTGCCCCTTCCCGCCCTCGAAGCCATCTACCGCCTGAAGGCGACACGCTCCCCCGAGCTGGCAAACCTCTTTATTTTCCAGAACGCGACCTCGCCGGATATCGCCTGCAAAGCGCTCCCCTGGGCGCCGCTTATCGACCTCTTCGCCGCGAACGAGCACGAGGCCGCATCTATCCTGCAGAGCCCTCCCCTCTCAATCTCCTCCGACAACGCCGAGGCTACGGCCGGCCGCTTCCGCGCGCTCGGCCTCCGCAACTTCATCATCACCTTCGGGGAGGCCGGGGTTCTCGTCGGCATTGGGGAAAAAACATGGTTTGAAAAACCCTATAAACCCGCCGTCATCATCGACACCGTCGGCGCCGGAGACGCGTTCGCCTCGGGCTTTCTCTACGGCTACCTCGCCCGCAAGAGCGAAAAAAAATGCATAGAGTACGGCCTCGCCTGCGCCCGCGAAACGCTCGCGACGAGGGACACGGTGTGCGGCTTCCTCACCGCGGAGTACATCGAAAATTATTCCAAGCCGGTCTAGGGGGAACGGGCACATCGGTGGAAACGGGATAGGGCTCCCCGTTCGCAAGTAGGACGGGGCGGTTCCCCCTGCCTTCGAAAGTTTTCGAAATACGAAAACGTTTCTCCGGCACCCCTATTTCATATACCGTTTCAATTCAGTGTAAAAATTTTCCCGGGTTCCGGCCATAATCACCACAACCAGAAGACCATTAAAATACATTCAGCATCTGTATCAAAACCCAGTATTTCATAATACTTAGGTGGAATGGTGAATTGTCTTTTTATGGATATGGATACCCGTTTTTTTTCTCTACAAACCGGCGCAGCGCGGGTTGGGCCGGAATGGCTTTTTTATCCTATTCGGCTAAAAATGAAAACACAATCCGTGTGAGCTGAGAGTGGGCTGACGCACGCAAACAATTTATTCCAGTCCCAAAAAAGACAACGTAAGCAGGATTTCTGTCGGTGTATCAAATTTTCGGTCTGATTCCCTTTCGCGCCGTGATGGAATATGTCCGTATCGTAACTTCCTTACCCTTCAGTTTGAGCTCTCCTTTTTCCTCGAAAACAAACCGCGCCCGCGATTCCACATGATCAGCTATCGAATCAGAAACGAGAATTTCCCCCGCGCGGGCCTGGGATTCAAGGCGCGCCGCAGTATTGACCGCATCGCCTATCACGGTATAATTCCTGATGTCTTCGGAACCGACGTCGCCCTGGACTACGTCGCCCTCATGGATGCCTATACCGATTGCAAGATGATCCAGCTCCCCGGCCTGTGCGGCCATCATCTTTTGTATCTCGAAAGCAGCCTCCATGGCCGGGAGGGACTCGGAAAAAACAGCCATCACCTCATCCCCGACAAACTTATCGACGTCCCCGCCCAGATGCCTGATCACCCCGGCCTGCAGGGACAGAATGCGGTTAAGCGTCTCGACGACCTTTCCCGGATCCCGGCTTTCGGAATATGTGGTAAAGCCGCGGATATCGGAGAAAAAAAGAACGCACCGGCGCCGCTGGACCGTATGCCCCATCGATCCTGAGCCGACGGAAACGCGCACGGCCTCGACCGTGCTTCTCGAGACATATTGTGATAGCTGAATCCGCTCCTTCAAACCGCGGACCATTTCATTGAAACGCACGGCCATAAGACCGAATTCGTCTGACCCTGTGCGCGGGAGGGATACATCCAGCTCCCCTTTGCCTACCTTTTCCATTGCCCGGGTGATCTCGGCCACGGGCCGAACCGCAGAACGGCCGACGAGGGCTAAAAGCGCTCCGAGAAGGGCGGCGAGCAGAAAAAGGGCAATGCCGACCGCTCCCGCCTCTATCAGGGCATATTGCTTTTCGAGCAGGACCGTGCTGCCCGCAAAGTCAAGCTTTACCTCGAGCACATATCCGGTTTTCGGTCCAAGCTCGAAATATGAAACGACATCGATCTCGCGCCGCAGTATACCCATCTGAACGGACGGAGATTCCTCTGCGACAATGCGCTTCTTACCGGTGATGGATTCCCGGATGTCGGCGTGGGCAGAATAATCCGTGCCCGTCTCAGACACAGGATATGAGGCGACGGCTATCAATCTGGAATCAAGAAGAAGAATTTTGGCTATCTGAAACGATCCGCCCTCGTCAGAGACATGCTTGACGCGCTCGAATGTGGCCCTTGCCGTCTCCGGATTGAACTCGCCGTCCACTTCCGCGGAATCGATGATTTCATGCGTGATGAGGACCGTGATATCCTCGGCCTGTTTCCGCATCAGCCTTCCTGAAACGGCGTCAAGAACGCCGACGAGACCGAAATACAAAACGGCGACAAAAACAGCGAAGGCAATCGCGAAGGATAGACCCATTTTCATTCTTAGTTTCATACTATGATATTCGGGACCTTCAGCCCCGTCCCCCGGTTTATTTTAACTTGAACTCCTCAACCTGATTGTTGAGCTCCTGGGCGCTTCCGGTCATTTCGTGACCAATCGCGGCAATACGCTGAAGTGACTTTGCGGTATGCTGGGTTGCCGCCACAATTTCGCGCAAGGCAATGACGACTTGATTGCTGGCCGTGTGCTGCTGCTGGGTGGACAATGAAATCTGCTGTGCGGCGCTGCTGGTCTGACTGGCGGCGCCGACCAATTCCCCCAGCAGTCCTGACGCGACGGTGGTGGAATCCATACCGTCGGCTATGCCGCCGGCGCGTTTTTCTGAGGTGATAACCAGGCGGCTTATCGAATCCTGGATCTGGTTGATTTTGGTTTCGATCTCGCTGGTGGAGTCGGTGACGCTATCGGCCAGGCGCCTGATTTCGGCAGCCACGACCCCAAAGCGCTTACCGGACTCACCCGCGCTCGAGGCTTCCAGCGCGGCGTTGAATGCAATCAGTTTGGTCTGGTCGGCCAGGACGTTAATGATCGACATAACCTTGCTGATCTCCTTGGACTTGCTGCCCAATTCGACGATTTCCAGCAGACTCACCTGGTTATCGCTCTGAATCGCTTCCATTTTACCAAGCAGCACGTTCATTGCCTGAGCGCCTTTCTTGCTGTTCTCCCAGGTCTGGTTGGCTATGCCCACAACCGATTTGGAATGTTCGGCAATCTGCGTGGACGAGGCCGACAGCTCTTCCATGGTGGAGGTGATTTCGGCGACCGAGGCCGACATCTGCATGCTGGAAGCCGCCTGTTCGTCCACCGCGCCGCTGATTTCATGAGCGCCGTTCTGTACCGCGCCGGCATTGCTTCGCACCGCCGAAGTGAGGATATGCAGTTTAGCCTGCATTTCCTGGGCCGCCGTTGCCAAACCGCCGATTTCGTCGGTGCGGGCAAGAATTTTTGCATCAAGAACGCTGGTCAGATCCCCTTCGCCAATTTTCCTGAACATGACAATTGTGGATTTAATGGGCCGGATGACCAAACTATTTATCAAAAACGCCATGACGACGATCGCCATCAGCAGAGAAAGCAGGGTAATCAGAATATTGACCCGCAGCGACTGGTATACCGGGGCCAAAATGGTGCCCTTATTAACCTCCAGGGCGAGAACCAGGCCGCTGTTGCTGATCGGCGCAAAACTAATCAGGCGCTGTCTGTTCGTACCGCTTTGCTGCAGGCCCGCGTTGCGGTCCATGACGATCTTCTCGGTTTCCTTGATATTTTTTCCTACCAGGGTTTTATCGCTATTGGCCAAATAGATACCGTTGACGGACAGCAGCGAGAATGAGTAATCGCTGAGGCCGGCGATCTTCAAGGAGGTGACATAATCGCTCATTTCCTTCAGGCCCAGGTCCAGGGTTACGACGCCGATTTTTTTTCCGTTTCTCTGTAAAACCGAAGTAGCGGTTATCATGGGAACCTGGGTCACTGCGTCGTTGTAGGGCTTGCTCCAGACTGTGCGGGCTCCGGCGGAGAGCCCGTCCTGGAGATACCAGTCAAACTTGGTGTAATCGTTTTTTTCGTTGCTGTATTCCCAGGTTATTTTTATGTTCTGCCCATCCCGAAACCAGTAGGGGCCATAGTATTTTTTACCGGGTATGGTATTGTATTCGAGCCAATAACCGCCGCCGACAATGATCGAGCGGGAATCCACAATCTTTTTGCTGATGTCCTCCAAAAAAGACACATCGAAATCGTTATAGGTCGTAATGACAGAGGCATAACTCTCGGACAGCACCTCAATTTTGGCAAACACATCCCCATAGATATAATTGGCCTCTTTTTCGACATCGCGAACCAGAAAGCTCTGAATATTTTTCAGGGTATTGTCGTAGTAAGTGACGAAAGTATACGTGCTTACGAGCGCTATCATGACCAGGATTATCGCGCTGATAATGCCCACGATTTTAACGATCAGACTTTTCATTGCTTTCATAATGAAGTGGTTTCCTTTATTCATTCATTCTGTCGACTCGCACCGTCAGACAGTCGGCCCTACCACAAAGGTAAGCCCGTATTCATCTATAATCATAGCCCTTAGTCCGGCCAGAATGCAAAAACTCTTTATCAATACCGGAAGTTCGTAAATATGCTCCGAATCGACCGTTCTCAATCGTACCGGTTCTTGAACCGCCAGCAGTTTCGGTTCCGTCTCTTCGGCCTGAATCACCAGACAGGATTGCCGGGCGCCGCTGTCCTGGACGATCACCCGCTTGGTCAGCACCCGGCAGGCCTCGATGCCGAACTGAATACCGTCAGCGTGGTAGGAAACAAGCTCGAGCTGCCGCGGAACGGTGGCATCACTCATACGGATCCCAGAATACGGCCGCAGTCTTCGAAAATTCTATCCAGATCCAGAATCATCACCGGAACATCCCGATAGACCAGCAGGCCGACCGTGATCCGAGTGAGCGCCGGAGACAAAGCGGCGGGCGCTTCCCGAACGGCGCTCTTCGGCTGCGCAACAACATCCAGAACCCTGTCTATTCGAATGCCGCTTTGGATCCCAGCCCCGTTCCCTATCAGAATTGAGCCGCTCCGCGCGGTTCCGGATCGTGAGGTTCCCAGCAATGCGGACAGGTTCACCACTGATTCGATATCACCCCGCACGTTGATGACCCCTTCGAGCCACGGGGGACAGGCGGGAACAAAAAACACCGGCATGAGAGGCAGGATTTCCCGAATGCTCGCTCCCCGGAAAGCATACCATTCATCGGCTATCTCGAAAATCAGAAAATCAAGCATTTCCTCGTCGCTCGCCGGTTGATCCGACGCATTGCCGCGGCGGGAGCTCAGTATTTTTTCCAGATCGCTTTGATCGTTTTCCATCATCACCCCTCAATCCCTGCCGCAACGGCTATTTCAACCCGGTTCCGGCCGGAATTCTTGGCCCGATACAAAGCCTTGTCGGCCGCTTCGCGCAGCGCTTCGATGCCGTCAAACAATTTGGAATCCGCGACGCCGCAGCTGAAGGTGCAGGAGAAAGACCCGCCGGCGACCGGAAAAATCACCCGGGAAAAATCTTCTCGCAAACTGTCCATCAGCTCCCAGGCCGTGTCGATTTCGACATTGCCCAATATCACCGCGAATTCCTCGCCGCCGTAACGGCCGATCACGTCGGAAGTCCTCAGCCGCTGGCGCAGAACCCTGGCCATGGCCAGGAGCACCTGGTCACCGGTCGGATGACCATAGCTGTCGTTGACCAATTTGAAACGGTCAAGATCGATCATCGCAAAACACATAGCGATGCCGCTCCGCTTCGCGGTATGGAGAGCCGAGTCGAGCATCTGCGTGGTGGTAGTATGATTGAGGAGGCCCGTCAGGCTGTCGCGCGTCATCAGAGACTGCAGGGAACGCATCCGTTCCGCGCGCAAAAGAACCGAATTGACCAGCTCTGTGCCAACAACCGGTTTGGTCAGAAAACCCTCGACGCCGACGGTCATTGCCGAAAACTGCTTGGTCTTGTCGGTCTCGCCGGACAGAAAAATAATCGGCAGACTCAGGAATTCCGGAATCTGTCGAATCAGCGCGGCTACTTCCCGGCCCGAATAGGACGGCATATACATGTCCATCAACACCAGATCGGGGTTAAAGCTTTTCACCGCTTCCAGAATCGTTTTCGGCTGCAGGACTATCTGCACGATCATCCCTGCATTTTCCAAAATCAGACTATGATACTGGGCGATCTCCAATTCATCATCCATGATAAGTATCCGGTACGGATTGCTCGGCACCTTTGTGCACAGGATATCCAGGCTGCCAAGCAATTCCATGGCCTCGGTCGGTTTCTGGAAATAGGCGGCGCCGCCGGAGCGGATAGCCAGGATACGTGCCTCGAAATCAGTCCGGTCGGACACAAAAATTGCGGGGAAGATGATATTTTTCGCTCGCAATTCACCGAGCATTTTGGCGCCGCCGCTGCTGTTCTGCGGAAACATGATGTCCATGATGCAGACTGCAGGCTCATCCTCCAAAACCGCAGTCTGCAGTTCCTCTTTCGTGCAGCACACCTTGGTGCAATAGCCGAAATAGCGTAATTGGCTGCCGATCAATTCGGCATGGGAACGGTCATCATCGCAAATCAGAATCAAATTCTCGGCTCGGTTATTTTTGCCTTCCGACCGTGCTCCCGCTCCGCTCTGGTCAGGAAGATCAGGGGACCCTATCGGCATAATTTTTTTGCCGAGTATCAGCTTTTCGATAATATCATCCAGCAGGTCCAGACAGACTTCTATTTGATTCACCAGCTCGGGATCGGACTGACCCTCTGCCTTAAGAAGTTTTTCGAGCAAGTGCTCGCCGATCTCGGCCTGAGCCCCCAAATCCCTGAAGCCGAAAGAATTGCCGGTCCCTTTCAGGCTATGGAGAATCCGGTGCAGGGTGCCGCCTTCGGAGTTTAAAAAAGCCCGTCGGGCTTCCTGAAGGCGCGTAGGCAGCTGCTGGAGAAAAGAGGCCTGTAAATTTTGAATCCGGGCCTGGAGCGATTCGGCCTTTCCTTTCATTGCGTCACCTTTTTTATTCATGCCATTATGCGCGCAATCACCGACGGAAGATCATCCTGCAGGCTGAAATCTTTAAGCAGACAGGCATCCAATCCGGGTTGTGCCTCGAGCGCGGCCTTCGGATCATCGCCGGTCAACAGAACAAAGGGCATGGTATAACCCTGCGTGCGCGCTTCCGCGAACAGTTCCAGGCCATCCAGAAAAGGCATGTGCAGGTCGCTGATAATCATCTCGATATCTTTCATTCCGGAGAGGATTTCCAAAGCCTCAATGCCATGGTTGGCAAGCACCACTTCATGATCCTCACTTTCCAAAATGGCCGAGGTCATTTCGGCAGCCAGGCCATCGTCATCAACCAGCAGTATTTTCATGTCTCGATTCTCCTACAATCCAAAACTTCGAAGAGTCTCTACCAGATTCCCCTGTTCAAAATTACCTTTGACTATATAGGCATCGGCGCCGACCTCGATACCGCGGCGCTTGTCCTCTTCTTTCTGCAGTGAAGTAATGATAATGATCGGCACGCTGCGGTAGCGCTCGTCCTGACGCAGCCGTTCGGTAAGAGCGAAGCCGTCGAGATTCGGCATCTCGACATCGGTGAGCACTGCGTCAAAAAGATGCTCCCTGCATTTATTCAGGGCATCCAATCCGTCTTCGGCAAGAGTGACCACATAGCCATGGGCTTCCAGGACATCCTTCTCGATTTCCCGGGTATTGCGCGAATCATCGGTTACCAAAATGGACCTTTGTTTTTCGGCAAGCGCGCCGCCTTCGCTTACGGCATGGCCAGCCGCATCCGGCCTCCCGCTTTTACCGGTCACTTCGAAGAGCGCCGGTACGTGCAGAATATTGACCAATTCGTTTTTACCCGTGGTTACCATGCCGGATACAAGGCTTATTTTCTGAAGATGCGGAGGAAGGGGCTTGATCACCATATCGCGCTCATCAATCAACTCGTCAATCTGGAGAGCCAGCATTGCGTTTCCGGATGTTACAACCAGCAGCAAAAGGCCGATCGAAGGCGGAGTGCGCTTTTGGCCCTGGGCATAACTTTGGGGGATTGCAAGAATTTCCTGCAAGGCCACGACCGGAATAAATTCACCGCCTATCTTGACCACCTGCCGGCCGCTGACCTGCAGCACGCTTGAACTCTCGACGCGCAACAATTCATGGACATACTGGGCCGTGCATCCCCACATGATGCCGCCGACCTTCACGAACAATACCCGCATGACGGCCAGCGATAAGGGCAAACGGAGCGAAAAAGCGGTGCCGACGCCCAATTTCGAATCGACGCTGACCAACCCGTGCATCTCGCCCACAATGATGCTTTTTACCACGTCCAGGCCGACGCCCCGACCGGAAATATCGGTGACGATGCTGTTGGTGCTGAAGCCCGGCAGAAAAATCAAATCGATAATTTCTGAGCGACTCATGGAGGCGATTTTTTCGGCGCTCAGCAAACCCTTGTGCAGGGCTTTGTTTCGGATTGCGTCTACTGAAATTCCCCCGCCGTCGTCGGCTATCTCGACCAATACCCATGCGCCGTCCTGGCAGGCGCTCAGCTTGATGCGGCCTCGTTTTGGCTTGCCGGAAGCGATGCGTCGCTCGGGACTTTCAATTCCGTGATCCACCGAGTTCCGCAATAAATGCAGGATTGGATCGCTCAGTTTATCTATCATCTGGCGGTCCAGCTCGATTTCCGAGCCGCTCACCACGCACTCAACGTCCTTCCCCAAGGATTGGGCTATGCCGCGGACGGTATGGCCGACCGGATCGAACACCATGGCCAGGGGCAGCATCCGCATAACCAGAGCCTTGCCGTGGAGCTCGTTCATCAGGGTTTCCTGGGACAGCACGTCATCCCGCAGGGCCAGGGAATAGCGATGGATTTCAGCCTGCAATTGGACCAGCTGGCTCCCCGCATCCATGTCGGCGGAAAAGCGGAGCCGCTCGATCGAGCGGATATCCACCAGGTGCTGCCGGGAACGGCTGTGACTGGACACCACCTCGCCCATCAATTTGATAAGCTCATCCAGCTTGGCCAAACGAATGCGCACGGTATCCGGAGCCTTGGGCCGGGGGGTTGCCGAGAGCGCATCGCCTGCCTGGGTTGAAGCGACTGATGGCGCCGCTGGTGCCGCGAAACCTTCGGCGGAAGCTTCTGCCGGGCCCGATGCCTGCAGGGGCCTGGCCAGGGAGACAAGCAGGTTTTGGTCGGCCTCTGGCAATTGGGCGCCCTTGGCCAGGGTTTCCACCAAATCGGAAAGGCCGTCGACGCCCCGATATAAAAGCTCGCTCAACCCCGAATTATAGGCCAGTTTGCCGCCGCGGACGGCGTCGAGTATATCTTCAATTTTATGGGCGGTTTCGTTTATGGCACCAAGCTTCAGCATCTTGGATGAACCCTTGATGGTATGGGCCGAGCGAAAAATCGTGTTGATAGTCTCGGTGTCGCCCGGTGCGCCGTCGAGACTGGAGAGGCCTTCGGCGAGACTCTTCAGGTGTTCGCGGGCTTCTTCGATAAAGCGGTCGATGAATTTTTTCAGATCAAGCGCCATACAGCCCCCGCAATTTATCAAGCTGATTTTCACATAGAAAGCGGATTTCGTCCACTGGTAAATCCAGGGGAATGACCAGACAGCCATTACCTTTAGAGCCGTGGGTGAGCAGATTCAGCACCGTCCGGATAGCCCGCGCGGCTTTTTCCGTTTCCTGATTGCTCCGGTACAGTTCGGCCAAATAGTAATGGGCCTGCCAGCATTCGTTTTTCGCATACACGGCCTTTTTGAACCAGTTAATTGCCTCTTCGCTATTGTCCTGCCATTTCTTGGCCAAACCCCGTACCACGCAGGCATCGATAGACCAGGCATCCTGGGCAAGGGCGGCATCCGCGGCCAATTCTGCATTTTGATAATCTCTCTTCTGCAAAAGGATAAAAGCCTTCAGCGCGAGAAGCTCGCTCTTTGGACCCGACTCGGCCAATGCGGCGGCGAGCTGCCGCTGGGCCAGCTCATAATGCTTTTCCCTCACTGTCATAAGCAGCTGCGGCAATGCCATTGACGGTCCCTTCGGGGGCAAGGGAGGGGTCTTGGGCGGCAGGACAGAAAAGACCTCAGCCGGGGGGTGGGTAAAAAACGCGATTTGAGCCGGCTTTTCCGGCCTGGCGGACTTGGAAAAATAGAAAAAGCCCTCCGTCTGGCAAAGCGCGAACACGCCCAAATCATTGGCAAGGGTTTCCGCCATTCCCAATAGTAAAAGCCCCGAGTCGGTCAGCAATTTCCCCAGGTTTTCAAGCATGAGCCTGCGCGTTTCGGCGTTGAAATAAATGGACACGTTGCGAAAGAAAATAACGTCAAAAGGCTTTTGAGCACACAGGGCAGGATCGGATAACAGATTGAATTGATGGAATTGCACGAGGTTCTGGATTTCAGGTATGACTTTCCAGCCAGCGTGAGCCGGCGCTTCCTGGAAATAACGGGCCTTGATATCCGGCGCCAGGGAGCGAAAGGAAAAACCCTTATAGATTCCTTCTTTTGCTTTCTGCAAGGCGGTTTTGTCGATATCGCCGCCGGTAATGGAAAAACAATTCAGGGCCGAGCCGCCGTACTTTTCCGTCAAGGCGATCGCCAAAGAATAGGGTTCCTCCCCTGTCGAGCAGCCGGCGCTCAATATTCGAATCACCCGATCCTCCGGAGGTTTTGCCTGGATCAGGGACGGTAAAAGGCGGTTCAGGAAAAAATTGATCTGATCGGGTTCCCGATAAAAATAGGTTTCATTAATGGTAAGCATGCTTACCAGCTCCTCGAATTCCGTTTCATTCGCGCTCAGTCTCATAAAATACGCGGATTCATCGGCCAGGCCCAAAGCCCTCAAGCGCAGTTCGATGGCATCTTGCAGGGGCTTTTCGGCGATGCCGTTAAACTCCAAACCGCAGCGCGTGCGGATCAATTCCTTGAAAGGCAGTAAATTCATTTCGCACCGTCTATGCTGCGCCCCTGGGCCAGGCGGATCATGCAGGCGGGGATATCTTTCAACGCGGCCACTTTCCCGATAACGCCCCGCTTTATCGCCACCTGATTCATCCCGAAAATAACGGAGCTAGCCTCGTCCTGGGCCACCGTCGTTCCCCCGGCCGCCTGGATTTTTGCCATACCTTCGGCGCCGTCATGGCCCATGCCGGTCAGAATAATGCCGATGCTGCGTGTGCCGAAAACGGCAGCCACCGAACTTAAAAGCACATCGCAGGTAGGATGATAAATTTCGCCGGCCTGCCGGGCAAGAAGGGCAATCCGGTAGGTCGGGGTCACCGACAAATTAAGTTCGGAAGGCGAAAGATATACATAACCGCCCAAAATATCGGCCCCGTCTTTCGCCAGAAGCACTGGCAGCTTGCAGGTTGTAGAGAGCCAGTCGCTCATCCCCCCCGCGAAACCATCGGCAATATGCTGAGAAATCAACACAGGACAGGGAAAATCGGCGGGCAGTTCCCCCAAAATATAAGCCAGGGCCTGAGGCCCTCCTGTGGACGTGGCGATTGCGAAAATCGGACGCGCATCAGGCTCTTTGGCTTGAGGCCCGGGCGGGGAATCTTCGGCGGTTTTCATGATGGCCTGAGAACCTTGCGGCCGAGGGCGCAGATGGGTAATTACTTTGATGCCGGAGAGCATTTTAACCTTGGCGATAAAAGCCGCCGCCGACTCTTCGTCCATTTCAGGTTTAACGACCGCATCCAGGGCTCCGTGTGCGATTGCCTCGCAGGCTTCCTTGGCATCAGCTATGCTGCTGACCACTAGAATGGGCACGGGATTGGCGCACATGATCTCGGCTATGGCCTCGACGCCGTCCATTACCGGCATTTTAAGATCCATGGTAATGAGTGAAGGCCGTAACGCCCAGGCCTGCTCGATACCTTCCTGGCCATTGACGGCTTCCCCGACCACCTCAATCCCGGGATCTGTTTCTAAAATTGAGCGGATGACGCTGCGGGCCAGAGGGCTGTCATCGACGATCAATACCCGGAAGTCGGTTTTATGCGCGGTCAAAGGGGCCCGCTTTCACTGAAGACTTCCTCCAGCCCGCCGTCAAAATCGGGATTGACGCCTTGAGGATCAAGGGCAAACAATTCGATGTCCCCCTTGCCCTTGATGCTCCGGATTCCCAGGGTTTTGCAGGGATAGGCCGCGCCCAATAATTTCCTGGTCGCATCTGAAAACGCCATACCCTGACTGGGCGACTGGCCTTCAATTCGCGATGAGGTATTAACGGTATCCCCGAAAATATCGTAAATGTAGCGGCTGGATCCCACGACGCCTGCGACAACCGGGCCGGTATTGATGCCGATCCGTATTTCCCACTGGATGTCCAATGTTTTTCCCAACAGCTGCGAATTGCGTATCTTCAGATAATTGATGCAATCGACGGCCGCGTCCACTATCCGTTCGGCATGTTCGGGACAGGGATCAGGCAGACCGCACACCGCCAGGTAGCCGTCGCCTATGGTCTTGATGCGCTCACAATGATTTTTTTCCATTATGCTGTCAAAGGCGCAAAAAATATCGTTGAGTTCGCGGATCAGGAGAACCGGGTCAATCAAGGCCGTCAGCCGGGTAAAATCGATAAAATCGGTAAACATGACGGTCACCATATCGTAGCTGCGCGGGGCGACTTCCCGATTGAGCATGAGCTCGCGGGCGATACTTTCCGGCAGAATGCAGGAGAGCAGCTGATGGTATTTGTTCTTTTCCTGGTTGATGGCATCCTGGGCGTCGATCAGCTGGCGGTTATATGTCAGCAGTTTGTGCTCAAGGAGCTTTTGATTGAGGTGCGTTTTGATCCGGGCCTTGACGATGGGCAGATAAAACGGTTTTTTGATGTAATCGATGGCACCCAGTCTCAGTCCATACTCCTCGTCCTCGTCATCCTGGCAGGCAGAAATAAAAATGACAGGAATATCGCGGGTATTCGGAGCTATCTTGAGTCTGCGGCAGGTTTCAAGCCCGTCCATGACCGGCATCATGATGTCGAGGATAATCAGGTCAACTACATTTTCTCCCAGCATTTTCAGGGCCTGGGGTCCGCTCTCGGCAGTAAGGATTCGATACGTGCCGTGGAGCTCATTCCCCAGAATGTCGATGTTGAGCCGCTCGTCATCCACAATCAGAATGGTTTGCTTGCCGTCCGGTTCCTTCCAGGGCTGGCTCGCTTCCGGGAGCACCTCGCTGCCCAGACCGGCAATTGAACGCATTAGTATGTCGCAAGTGGCCCCCAGGCGTTTCAGTTGCTCCTGACACGGCCCGGCAATAGCGGATTTGGCGGCTGTTTCCAGATCCTGGCAGATTAGGGGCAAGCCGGTAAAGCCGGCCATACCGGCAAGTCCCTTTAGAGTATGCGCGACGCGCTTGATTTCGGTAAAATCACCCCGCTCAAGGGCAAGCCCAAGATCATGGCCAATATGTATATATTTATTGCGGAAACCTATCATCAAGTTTTTATATCTGCTGGCGTTTCCGCCCATCATCTTGAGCCCGGCCTTGATATCGACCCCATCCAGACTTTCCGGAAAATCGATACGTGCCTCGGAAGTGGAATTTGACTCTGGCTTTAACATTATGGCTATGCCTTATTGACTACACTAAGAATTCGCCGCCATTTAAAAATGTAAGCTTACCCTAAAAGGTTAATGCAAAAAAACGCTTTTTGCAAGCGAGTCCCGTGAACATCGCAGCCTACAGTTGATATTTGATAATTACGGAACGATCAGAACAAAGCGCAGAGATATTACAGATATTTTCTTGCTTATTTTTCTAGCGCCTCAGCTGTCGCTACGGAATATAGTGTATACCAAATCTCCAATTAATCAAATTCCCCAAAACACAAAAAAAACCGCCTGTAAACCATAACGGCTCAGGCGGTCATCAATTCAATGCATCAGGCGATGCTTACTATCGGGCATACTCGACGATTCTCGTTTCCCTGATCAGGGTAACCCGGATACGACCGGGATACCGAAGATCGGTCTCGATCTTCTTCGCGATCTCGCGGCCCAGTTCCTTGACGTCCTGGTCCGGGATCTTCTCGTTGTTGACGAGAACCCGAAGTTCGCGGCCTGCCTGAATGGCATAGGCTTTCTCGACGCCGTTGAAGCTCTCGGCGATCGCCTCGAGGTTTTCAAGGCGCTTCACGTAGTTGTCCATCGTCTCGCGCCGTGCGCCGGGACGCGCGGCCGAAATGGCGTCCGCGATCTGTACAAGTACGGATTCGATGCAGGACGGCTCGATATCGTTATGATGCGAGCCGATCGCGTTTATGACGCGCGCGTCCTCGTTCATCTTGCGGGCCATTTCCATGCCTACTTCCGCATGGTTCTGGTCAGAATCATTTTCGGCGCCCTTTCCGATATCATGCAGCAGGGCCGCGCGCTTGGCGAGATCCCTGTTGGCTCCGACTTCGGCGGCGAGCATTCCGGCGATAACCGCAACCTCTTTCGAGTGGTTAAGCACGTTCTGCCCATAGCTGGTCCTGAAATAGAGCCGGCCCAGGGAACGAACCCCTTCCTGACTCATGTTGTGAATACCAAGATCAAAAAGGACCTTTTCGCCCTCTTCATAGATTTTCTGACTGATCTCGCGGGTAACTTTCTGGACAATTTCCTCGATTCTGGCAGGGTGAATGCGCCCGTCAAGAATCAATCGCTCCAGAGACACTTTCGCGATCTCTTTGCGAACCGGATCAAAACACGAAATAACGACGGCTTCCGGAGTATCGTCGATGATGACATCGACCCCGGTAAGCGTTTCAAGAGTGCGGATATTCCGGCCTTCGCGCCCGATAATCCGTCCTTTCATCTCGTCGCTCGGAAGGCTGACCGTCGCGACGGTGATGTCGCTCGTGGTTTCCGTCGCAATGCGCTGAATGGTCGTAACCAGGATGTCGCGCGCCTTCTTTTCCGAAGAAAGGTTCGCTTCCTGCTCGATCTTGTTCAGCAGCGTCTGCGCATCGTGGCGCGCCTCGTTCTCGAGATCCTTGATAATCAGGCTTTTCGCCTCATCGGCCGTAAGACCGGAGATGCGCTCAAGTTCCTGGCGATACCGTTCTTCCTCGCCCAAAAGGAACTTGTCCCTCTCTACAAAAACCTTTTCCTGTTCCGCAAACTGCTCTAACTGCTTATCAATTGATTCATTCCGCTTGTCGAGGGCTTCCTCTTTAAGCGTCATTCTGCGTTCATAACGCTGGAGTTCACTCCTGCGTTCGCGATTTTCCCGCTCCTGCTGGTTCTTTTCCCGAATAACTTGTTCTTTTGCCTCTAGAAGTATTTCCTTCTTTTGAGCCTCTGCTTCTTTTATTGCATCCTGTTTAACGCGTTCCGCTCTCTGTTCAGATGCAGATAGTTGAAATCTGGCGTAAAGCCAGCGAATAGTCCATCCAAGAAATAAACCGGCAGCAGGCAGGATTCCATACAGTACATTCTTCATATGTATGCCCCTTCCATTATAGATGCTGTCATTCTCTACTTTATCGGTAAACCGGGGCGTTGTCAAGGAAAACCTTGTGGACAATTAAATCCAGATGGGGGAACGGACAGCCGGTCGAAATGTATCAGGAACCCGTCGGACAAGAATTGGCGCATTACCGGAAAATAAACGCATACAGCTCTGCGCGCCAAATTGTCCTCTGGGCATTCCTGATACATTTCTCCTGAAAGTGGTTCCCGGTAAAAGTGTTGAAGGGATGGACGCGGTTCCCCCGCGCTGCGGCTTCCGGGGGCGAAAATCGGGGAATGGCGGCTTTTTTACCTTTTGCCGGTGCGTATTTCACGAAAAAACGACCCCGGAGAGCCTCCGCTGCCCCCATTTTGAAAAGAAGAGGAATTGCCGGTGTATTCGGGCTATAATCCAACAAAAGTGATCGAAAACGACTAGCGCATCGTTACCGAAATTTTCATTGACAAAGCGAATATATCAACACAGAATGAATCTTGTCGGCCCTGGAGGTCTTCAATGGTCAATTCTGCCCCCCGCGTCTTTGACGAATTAGTTCGAGCCGGCGCCCTGCTGTCCCGGGAGTTTGATTTTAAAACCCTCCTTGTCACCCTTGTCGATCAATGCGTGGATGTCAGCGGCTCCGATCTGGGAGCAGTGTATCTGGCCGCGGATCCCGAAAAACGGCGGTGCGATGTCACTCTCAGCTCAAAGCGCGGCGCCTTCGATATCCCTTCCCTTCTCTCTCCAGATGACGAAACTATCGATTTTCTTTGGGACTGCGGTGAATCGGTTGTGGCAAACAGCGCAGCCGGGTCACCTTTCCGCACGCTCTTCCTCCATCCCTCGATGCAATCAGCCATCGCGCTGCCCCTCGCGACGGCGAAGGCTTTCATCGGCATTATCATCCTGAACTCGAAAGAAACCGATCATTACAACTCATCGCGTTTTAATTTTCTTAATGCCTATGCCTCCCTCGCGTCGGGCATGCTTCACAATTCAAAAATGTACAAAGAGCTCCGTGAATATTTGAATAAAATAGAAAGCATGGAGCAGTATCAGGAAAATGTATTTTCCTCCATGACGAATCTGCTTATTACCACCGAGAAAAACGGCCGCATCCGCTATTTCAACCGGGAAGCCGCAGAACTTTTCGAGCTGACCGACCAATCCGTCGGGCAGCCCGTCAACGAATTCCTTAAAAAAAGAATGGACAAAAAAATACTCGGCGTCGTGGAAACCGCGCTCGGCGACGGCGAAGAGGTTCTGGGCCTTGAGGGTATCTACCGCTCGAATACCGGCGAGGTGGATTTCTCCCTGAATGTGTCTCCGATAGGCGCCAAGCGGGCCCTGCATAACGGGCTGACCCTGCTGTTCACGAATCAGACAAAGGAACGGGAGCTGAAAGACAAGGTGCATCAAGTGACGGAAGAGCGGCGGCTCATCAAGGACATGTTTTCCCGCTATCTTTCAACCGAGGTTGTCCAGCACCTTATCGACAGCCCGGGCATCGTCGGGCTCGGCGGATCCGACAAAAAAGCCACCGTTTTCTTCGCGGACATCCGGGGGTACACATCGTTTTCCGAGGGCCGCGATCCGCAGTTCATCATCAAGGTCCTGAATGAGTATTTCACCGAAGCGGTCGAGATCGTAATCAAGTACAGGGGTTTTATTGACAAATTCATCGGCGACTGCATCATGGCGGCTTGGGGAGTCCCGATGGTATCCGAGCAGGAAGACGCGATCAACGCGGTATCCTGCGCGCTCGAAATCCAGCAGCTCATCGCATCCGGAAAACGGACTTTTTTCAAGGGCGAGGCGGAAAAACTCCGCGTCGGTTTCGGCATGCACACGGGTCATCTGGTCGCGGGAAATCTCGGCTCCCTCCGCAAAATGAATTACTCGATTATCGGAGACACGGTCAACATCGCGGCCCGGCTCGAGGGAGTGGCGGCCGCGGGCGAGATTATCATCACCCAGGAAACGAAAGACCTGCTGGACGACATGTTTATCCTGGACAAACGCAAGCCGGTACTCGTCAAGGGAAAGGCCAAGGAAATCATCATATATAACGTGCGCGGAAAAAGATAGGAGCGGAATCATGAATGAATTGACGGTTTGGGTATCGCAATGGCATCCGGGGTTGGTAATCGGCGGAAGCGCTTTCGTTTTTATTTTTATCCTGCTCTGTCTTTGGGAGCTGTCAATCCGCTCGCGATTTAAAAAAATCATCCGCGAAGCCGAGGCCGTGAGCAGTGGTAGGGCCGGAAGCGAAAAAAAACTCAAGCCGGTAAGTCCGTTGGTGTTAAGGCTCCATGTCCGGTGGCTTGAAAGACTGGCAAAGAAAAAAAAGATTCCCATCATGCAGATATTCGATTTCCGCGAACCATGGCTTGACAAGTTCAAGAGCGAAAAGCGTCGTAAAGATCTGCTCCGCCTCGTGGACTTCTATCCGGAGTATTCCCTTTTCCCCTGCTTTGAAGTGTGTCTCCGGCATAAAGGCAGGGGCGAGGACTTCAGGAAGATTCTCGGTTCGCGCACTCAGGAGGAATCTTTTTTCCTGTTGAAAAAACTTGCAGCTTCATGCGGCGGCAGGGATTTCGATTCGGGAGCGGCCAAAGAATTGCTTTCCGCCTACGTCAACAGCCTGCAGGAACTTTCGGGCGACTCGGACTGGACCATCCGCGATTTTGCGGTCAGCATCCTGCTCCATGACGACGACCCCCGCTCGCACCGGCTCTTGTGGGAAGCGATGGGAGACGCACACGCCCATATCCGCTCGGCAGCGGCCAAGGGTTTCCGTCCCCCGCAGGAAGACCGGGAGAGGCTTTTTACCATCCTCTTCGCTCTTTTCCTGAACGATCCATCTATAGAAGTAAGGAAAGCCGCCAAGGCGCGATTGACGGCGGAATTCGCAGATCTCTATAAGCTGGGGCCGGATACCCTGAAAGGCGAAAACGTCTTTCATGTGATTGATCTTCTCGATACCACTTCAAAAGAAGATGAAAACCTGGCCCTTTTTTATCTTGACGACTCTGATCCGGAAATCTGCCTTTCAAGCGCGCGTTTTCTGGAGGCCGCCGGCACCTTGAAAAGACTCCTTTTATCAGTTGATTTCGGCGACAGAGAAATGTTCCTGCGTACGAAGAAACGCCTCGAAAAATCCGCGTCCGTGAATATCCTCGGCTTTCTGTCCGAGTTAAAAAACACCGACAATCCCGCATCCCTCATGCTTGCGGGAAAATTGCTCACTAAGTCAGGCGACCGCTCGCTGATCGCATCCTTGACGGAGAAAACATTCACTCTCGTCTCCGCGGATAAATTGACGGCAGAATTACTGGAATTGTATCAAACCAGCCTGCAGTGCATAAAGGCGAGGGGGAATCTTGATTCCGTCCTGCTCCTGAAAGACGAGCTTAAAAAACAGGCAAAAGCCGAGGCTCTGAGAGCCCTGATCTGGGAAAGCATACCTCCTTCTTTTGAAGAGTTTTTTATCGCCGATATGATCCTTGTGTTGCAAGAGGGAAATACCGGGCCCGAGGAATCGTTCCGCGCGGCCTGGAAGAATTTCTCGGCTTCCGTCAGCGTGCCCCCGCTTCTGGATCTTCTCAAATCCGGGACAGACTTGCCTCTATCTCAAAAAAGGCTGGCGCTGGAAATTCTGGGTGACTTGCAAATCCCCGGACTGCTCCAGACAATTCTGGAATCCCTGCCTTCCGTGCCGGGAGACCAGATTCCGCAGCTGTGCGCGCTCCTGTCCTCGCTCGACGAAAAACAATTCCTGCTTCGCGCCGGAAACCTCCTCCGTTCCGTTGATTCCGTTATCCGGTCCGCCGTCCTCAAGGGCCTCACCTCCGGAGGAAAAAAGGAATATCTGAAGGAAATCCGGGAAGCGCTGAACGATGCCGACCCGGATGTCCGATTAGCGGCGTTTACCTCCCTTTCGGAGTACGACGAGGCGAAAATACTCAACACAAATGCCGTGAAGCTGCTCAGGGATCCCGTCGAACGGGTCAGGACAGGCGTCGCCCTGGCCTTGGGGAAAGTCGGTTCCGAGGCCACGATCGAGGAACTCAAAAACCTGATTTTATCAAAGAAAGAAGCAGCGTCCGTCCGAAATGCGGGAATTCTGGGATTGGGAGAAAGCCCCCTGAGCGGCTCGATTGATGTCCTGCTTGAGGGTGCAGAACTATGGCTTTCTTCCGATATGTCAGTGAACGAATTTTTTACGCGCGCCCTGATGCGCAAGAATGACAAACGTCAGATTCAATATCTTATTGAAAAATTCAAGGATGGAAATGTCCCCGCACGGAACCTTATCGCCTCGGCCTTGACCGGCATGGGCGCTTCCGGAGAAAGCATCCTGATGGATCTGCTGAACGAGGACATTGCGTCCCTGAAGCCGGTCATTTGCCAGGCTCTGGAAGAGAGCGGCATTGTCGATATTTTCATCAGACAGCTGGGCAGCCGCGAACCAGCGCTGCGCAGAGAAGCCGCCGGCAAGCTCGCTGCGATCGGAACGGCAAAAGCCTTCCGCGGAATCGTGCAGGCAGCCCGCGATCCAAGTCCGGAAATACGCGTTCTTGTGACAAAGGCGCTGGAAAGCCTGAATACTCCGGCCGGAACCGGGATACTGAAGGAACTGGAAAGCGATCCGGATAAACGGGTACGGAAATATACCGCTTGGGCTATGGAAAGAATAAAGGCGAAATCGCTCTAGTCAAAGCCTTCGATAAAAGGCAGAGGATAACACGGATGGGGGATACCGACAGAGAGAATACCGCCGTAAATGCAAAGGCGGTCCTCATCGATGCGAAAACAATGACAGTTTTATGGATGAACGAATCAGCCCTGCAGGACTGCCCGGAACACCTTCGTCAAAGCAGAGCACACACCCCCGTCTCCTTGGCCTTTCCTCTCTCCGTTGCCCTGGGTATCGAGGAGGCGCTGCGCTCAGTATCGGATACGGGGATACCGCGGCACTTGGCCTCGGATCTCGTTTCCACGTCAAAAGGAAGCATGACCATAGCAAGCTCGATATATCGGCTGCCGAACGGCAATTTACTGCTGCTGATGGAAAAAACCTGGCAGTTTAAAAAAAGAAAAAGAACGTAATGCTTTTTATAGTACCACACGCATGACACCCAAATTCCTTGCGTATAAGGCTGCTAGATAAATATCGAAAATTCGTGAAATCTCCAGTTGCAAGGATAGGAATACGGTAGTAAAATTGGTATAAGTTATTCCGCTGAAATGAAATACATATGAGGCCTGCTGAGTCTGATACAAACTTGTTAAAGGGTATTTCTGATTTATCGAGTACCCATAATCCCCGGCTGGAGGCTCTACATGAAATTTTATACTGCGTTTTTGTTATGCCTGGTGCTTTATGGCATTACTCCGCAGGCACAAGGACAAAAGCCGGAAATTATCTCTGAAAAAAAAGGCCCGCTGTATTTGCTTTTTATTGCCTGCGACACTTATCAGGAATGGCCGAACCTTTCAAATCAGGTACAGGATGCCGAGGATATCGATGCAATTCTTGAGGAGCGGTATCAGGTTGACAAGGTCATCAAGCTCTACAACAAGAAAGCGACCAAATCAAATATCATCAATACATTCACGGAACTGCAAACCGCGCTGAAACCCAATGCATCCTTGATGATATTCTACAGCGGACACAGCGTTCTGAATGAGGAATCCGGAGCAAATTTTTGGATTCCAAATGATGCCGGAAACGATACCCTTACCCAGAAAAACTGGCTTTCAGACGCGCAAATCACTATTATGATCTCTCGATTGAAGGCGGGACATGTCTTCCTGGTTGCCGACTCCTTTTTCACCGCATCTCTTCTTAACCTGACAAACAGCGAACAAAAGGACACAAGAATCGAATCGGCTCCACAGCAGAAAAGAGACCAGCTGACATCCCGAATCGTTCTGGCTTCCGGTTATCCCGCAACCGCATCCAATGTTTCAGCATTTACCTTCCAGATAAAACTTTCTTTGATGAACAACGAAGATTTCGTATTATCACCGCTCGTCTTGTTTGATGAAATTACCCATGGAATGAAAAAAACCGTACCCATCCTGGGAGACTTAAAAAATTCGGGTCACAAAGCGGGGGGAAACTTTTATTTCTATCTGAAAGAAGGCAATAAAAAAAAACAGTCCGGAATAATTACACTCAACATCATGTATGAAGGAAGCCTGTATCTGGATTCCTCCCTTTATAGACAAACTAAACCCGGGAAAACAATTATCAAGGACCTGTCACCGGGTGAACACCTTTTCGAAATGCGCTATCCCGACGGAAAAAGTGAGGCAATGAAGCTAAAAATTCTGGACACTGGAGATTTAACAGCTGATTTTACCTACCTCCCCTCAATATCGATTACCGATACACCTATTTCTTATAAACCGGAAGATATAGATAACCCTGATCACAACTGGGGCTCCATTCTCGCCGAAGTGAATGGAGGACCGGTAATTCCGTTCGGAACCCTGTCAGACGTATTCGACATCGGCTACAGGGCAAAGCTCAATATCGCGTTCCCCGTTCATGCAGGAACATACGGTAATACCAGCTTCGGCCTTTCCTCAGGATATGAAGAGGAAGCGGTCCAAAAAAAACTCTGGTACCGATATAAGATACACATCATTCCGATATGCGCCTGCGCAGATTGGTCATCAAAGGGCACAAAAAAAATGTATGTCTCGGGAAAAATATCGATGGGAACAGCCCTCTGTATTTTCAATTTTGAAAATACAACGGGAGTGACAGACTCATCATCCTGGGTGCCCTATGGCGAAGTCGGCCTGTCCGGGGGATTCATCCTCGGTGCAGGATTATCGGTCCAATTAAATTGCGATTCTGTCATGATGCTGATGCCGGATAATACCCTGTTTTTCGGTTTAATCCCCGGCATTTCCTTAAGGTTGGTATTGTAGGAGGAAATATGAAAAGAATCTTGAAGAAAACGCTTTTTTTGTTACTGACGTTTTTCGTCTGGACATCCTGCGGCGTCCCGGATCAGGAACAAATCAGACCCGAAACGGGCAGCATCGCGATCCGGCTCCAATCTCCACAGACAACGGAGAGAACCCTTACCCCTGTCCTCGATACCGTCATTTCCACCTATGACATTTCCGGCACCGGACCAGAAGCACATCTGTTCGAAGCCAACGACATCGCAGATACAATGTATACCACGACCGGCCTGGAACCGGGTAGCTGGACAATTACGGTGAATGCAAAAAATGCCTCAGGCACCGTCTTGGGCACGGGATCGACCGCCGTGACGGTCACACGGGGACAGATGACGGCCGCGACAATAACGATGGGGCCTGCCACCGGAGACGGAACACTCGAACTTTTTGTTTCCTGGCCCGAGAGCACGCTCGTAAACCCTGTCTTGGCAGTAACCCTCACTGACCTTGAAGGAACAACAATAACGCCAGCGGTTGCGCCAACGGTTACTATCATCGGTGAACAGGCCTCATACAGCGCCGCCCTTCCGGCGGGGTTCTATGCCGCCTCAATCAGCTTGAATGACGATGTCCTTTCTGTTTGGTCAAAGATTGAAGCGATACGAATAAGCCCGAACGAAGCAACGGACGGCACATGGAACCTGGCTGCCCAAGACATGCATTCCCTACCGTAAGCATTAACATGTGAATAAGGAGCATTATATGAACGTAAAAAAGTTGTTCTACATTGTATCTGCACTGTCTGTTCTTTTTCTTGTTTCTTCCTGTAACAACGACATCATTCTTAATCCGTCAAATCTGGGCAAAATGCGCATAACATTGACGCAGGACGGTGTCAATGCAAGAGCCCTGATTCCGAATATTACCATGGTCATCCACTCCTATGATGTTTCAGCGACCGGTCCGGGAGGAGCGGTTATTCCGTTGGAAAATATCTCCGCCGTCAGCCCCAGCTGGGAAAAAACAGGAATAATTCCCGGCGCCTGGACAGTGACGGTTGCGGCGAGAAATGATTCCTCGGTAATCATCGGAACAGGCAGCGCTGCCTTTACGGTGGCGCCCGGAGAGAACACGAACGCGACGGTTACGGTGATCCCGCTCATCCTCCCCGGAACTCTCTCCCTCTCCGTTTCATGGCCGCCTGCAATGGTACCTTCTCCAATTATTTCCGGAACACTTACCCCGCTTGTAGGAAGCGCTCAAACTATTCCACTTACCGTCAACTCCGCAGCGGGAAGTGCGGCATATTCATCCAATGCCCTGAATCCCGGTTATTACATATTGAACCTCCTGCTGCGGAACGGCGCCACAAATATCTGGGGAAGAACTGAAACCGTGCGGATTGTGACAGGGGGTACGACAACGGGAACGTTCACCCTTGCGACAGGGGATATTACCGGAGGCGGCCTGGACATCACCATCACGGGGACTCTGAATAATCCCCCGATCCTGGCTATCAGCGGCTCTCAGACAACGCTGACCTCAGGTGAAAACATGAACCTGAGCGCAAGCCTTACCCCGGCCCTTTCCGGAGCGGTTTGGGCCTGGTATGTGGATGGGGTCCTGGTTACCGGAGCCACAGCAAATACCCTGACCATAGGCGCGGCCCTTCCCATCGGCATGCACTGGATAGACTGCATGGCCATCGGTAGCGGAGTCGCGGCATCAGACGGCTTTAAGGTGGACGTGCAATAAAAAAATATATGCAGGCGATATTTTTTCATCGCTTACCGGATATTGCCTTGCATATTTTTCTAAACGTGCAGATACTGATAAATGAAGCTTTTCTTCACATAAAAAGTATATCTCTTGTGTATTACCACATTTTCCCGCTTTGAAAAACTTCCCTTATACTTCTGTCAATTCGCGGACACAAAAGGCCGCGATATACGAAGGAGGAGGATAATGACGAGCAAAGGCCCCCCTGTCGATGAAGCCGTCGAGCTGCGTAACAAAGCAGAACAAAAAGCACTGAAAACGAATTCAGAAATGACGCAGAATGAACAGGCTGAAATGCCCACTCACGATAATATAACCTGTACAATATGGCTCCGGTCGGCTATGTGACAGTCGCGGAAAATGGATTAATACTGGAGGCCAATTACACCGCCGCCCGTTTGCTCAACATTCAGCCGAAAAAACTCAGCAAGCACAGCCTCCCCGACTTTATTCTCAAGGAAGATCAGGATATTTATTATATACACCGAAAACATCTTATAGAAACAGGAAAGCCTCAATCCTGCGAACTGCGCATGCGGACAAACGACGGCACGCTGATTCAGCAGCTCCACGGCTCCCTGACAATCGACAGAAGCCGGGGAACCAGGTTTATTATCGCTCTGGAAGACTGATTCTCAGTCCGCCGAAACCCCGTCCCAGCCGGCTATGCGCGCAAGCATCCACCACATGGCCTTTGCCAGACGCAGGGTACCGACATTACCGATATGGTCACCATCCTCAGTCGATGAAACCATAGTCCAGGCACCGTCGTAGTCTTTCATATTATCTGAATGAATCTGCGCGTGCGTGCGGTTTGTGCCTCCGTCATTCCAGGTCGCGATGTTCTGTACATTGCCGTCATTCCAGCATAGGATGTCCGCATAGTCAAAGAGAATGGTATCTGTATGGGCTTTTACATAGGTCCTGATATAGTCATGCTTTATTTCCCGCTGGAATCCATTTTCGGTTCCGCCATTGCCATCTACCGGCCCTGTCGTGAAAATCACCCTGGTCGGAATGCTATTGGCCGTGCAATAGGAGCGATAGGATTCAACCGCTTTCAAATAGGTATCCATGCAGACAGAGTTCCCGGTTAGCGTTTGATCTCCGGAATCGAGACCCCAGATATTGTTTCCATCCGGACCGCCAGAACTGGAGCCCGCCCACCGCACGTTATAAACCGGATCTTTTGTCCCAGCCGGAGCATTCGTCCAGGTCATGTCCCAGCACCAGCCGAAGCCGAGAACGGCCAAGGTATTGCCGGCACTCGCCTGGGACGAAATTTTCGCCTTCATTGCCGCAACTGCGGCGACATTCGTGTAAAAATCCTCTTCACCGACGGAACCATGACGTCCCAACCTGAGATTCGCAGAGGTAATCGCCGGTGGCGTTCCATCGAATGTCTCAACCGCGAATTTGCTGTCCAACGTTTCCAGGAGATCCATGCCTATCCGGTACCCGCCTGAATGCGATTCCCCGGCAATTCCACCAGGTATCCTTTGACAATATCTATGTATTTTTGGGGTATTTCGGAATACCGGGCGACGACTGTATGGTCTGCGATTATCTGCGCCCCTGAGACGGGAGGTATAATCGGGTCCGTACCCGCTGGAGTATCAGCAATATCGGTGGTATCAACGGGATCGGCAGAACCCGCTGAATCAGAGGGAATGCACGACGTCATCATTAATACCAAAAATAAAACAGGAATTATTTTTTGCATATCAACATCCTTTCTCGGTCATTTTCTGTTATGATATCACGGAGAGGCTGTAAAATCAGTGCCAATGCCGCATAAATTTAAATTTTTATTTTTTTCAAGGTAAGGCTTTACGTAAAAAACTTGATAACAGGGAAACAAATGAGTACAATTAAATAAACTGTCTCAAGGGGAATAACGATGGCGGATAAAAAAGGAATCGGCAAACTTGATGAAAAACTGGTCGGCATGAATATAGTGGCGGAACGTTTCATAAATGAGCTGCCTCTCGTTCACCGGAAAATGAATTCGATACTGAAGAAGACCGGCGCGGTTCTTTCCGACGAGATTTTCGAGACCGGAAACACAGCCCTCCGGAAATGGCTCAGCCTGCTCAGCAAACAGGGCGCATCCCAGGAAAAACTCACCGCATATCTCCGCTGCGCTCTTGCCCATCTAACCTATGATTACATCGAATCCCAATACAAACAGATAAGCCAGGAAGATCTGGTGCAGCGCACCCTTGTTTCAATGAAAAATCGCAAACTGCATACCTCTTTTTTCAAACCGTCAACCGAGGCACTCAAGCCTGCGGCAAAAAAGAAAACCACGACCACCAGAAAAATAACCGCCATCAAAAAAGCCAAGCCTGCGGTCAAAGCAAAAGCCAAGCCTGCGGTCAAAGCAAAAGCCAAGCCTGCGGTCAAAGCAAAAGCCAAGCCTGCGGTCAAA
>JAYVSC010000042.1:0-6699 GCA_043775705.1 Spirochaetales bacterium
GGATGAAAGCGCCAACGGCGACTGTCTCTGCGATTCAACCGAAGAAATAAACCATTACGAGCTGTTCATGCGCAAGTCCTGCCCCAACTGCCCTCCAGTAAAAGAATTCTGCTCAAAGCTCGAAATGACCGGAGAGCAGCTTGACGTAGATTCCGCCGAGGGTTTCGCGCGGGCGTCTGCCTACGGCATCTTTTCTGCTCCCACCGTCATATTCTTTGATGCTGACGGAAACGAGATAAACCGAGCCCACTCGGTAAATGAAATCAAGGAAGTGCTCAGCGCCCTCTATTCGGGCGCCGGTGTGCTTTCGGCGGCTATATAGAATGGATCGCCCCTAGAATGAATGTAGGCCTTCAGAAAACAAGCCTGGTAAATTATCCAGGCCGGGTTGCAGCCGCGGTTTTTTTGCCGGGCTGCAACTTGCGCTGCCCTTTCTGCCACAACGGGCAGCTGGCCACCGCAAGCTCGGTTTCGGGACCGCATAACGGGGATAACGAATACATACCCCTGGAGGAAGCCTACGCCCATCTGGACAAAAGAGCCGGAGTGCTCAGCGGCCTTGCCATCTCGGGCGGCGAACCGCTGCTTTCGGGCGCGCTCGTCGACCTTATAAAAAAAGCGAAGAGCCTCGGCCTCACGGTCAAGATCGATACGAACGGAACCCTGCCCGACCGCTTGCTTGCCATTATCGAAAACAAGGCAACAAGACCCGACATGATCGCCATTGACATCAAGACATCCCCGGACCGCTACGGCGAGCTCACCACTGAAGGCGGAGCCGGCAGCAGTTTTGCGGGCGACGCCCTGCTCCGCTCCCTCGCCATCCTTTCCCAGCCCTCCTCTCTCCCGCTTCTCCGCATAGAATACCGGACCGTCCTCATTCCCGGCCTTGTCGGCGAGGAAGAGCTCATCGCGATAAGCCTCCTGCTTCCCCCGGACGCGGACTGGCAGCTTGCCACATTCGTTCCGGGCGTATGCCTCGATCCCTCATGGAACCGAATAGAGCCGTATGGCAATGCCGAGACAAGACGTCTTGAATCTGTAGCAAAAAAACGCATCAGCGGCGCAAGCCTGAGATGAAGCAAAACGGGACGGAAGAAAATAGGGAACGGCAGACAATGCTTCTAAAAGAATCCATATTCAACACAAAAACCCTGCGCCAGACCTTTTTGTATTTCTGCATCGGAGCGACTGCATCGATCGTTGACAGCCTCCTCTATATTCTCTTCACCAGAAAAATCGGCATCTACTTTCTGCTCGCGAATTTCATGAGCGTCAATATCGGTATTACCTTCAGCTTTCTGCTCAACTCCTTTTTCAATTTCAGAAAAACCCACCGTCTCCTGAAGCGCGCTTTTTCCTTTTACGGGGTGTGCTATTTTGGAATGCTCTTGTCGATGACAATCCTTTATACCGGAACCCGCCTTCTCGGCTTTCCGGACATACCGGTCAAGATTTTCTCGGTCCTGCTCACCGGGGGCTTCCAGTTTCTGTTCAATAAATTCATTACCTTCGGCAAAATATAAAGGCGCACCCTCATGAGGATGCGCCTTAAATTCATTGCTTGATCCGCACGCTGCCTGCCTGCGGCTAACCATGCACTCAAAGCATCTTTGATGCCTTTGCGATAGTCTCGGTAAGGTCGGTCAAGTCCGCGCTGATGATTACCTTCGAGCCGCTCTTCGCGATGCCGCCGAGCGCTTCGATCCAGCCTTCGGACAGACGCAGGTTGGCCGCAGCCTCTCCTCCCTTGACGTTGACCGACTCGGCAACCTTGCGGATACCTTCGGCGGTGGCCTTGGCGACGGCGACGATCTCGCTTGCCTCGCCCTCCGCCTCATTGATCGCGCGCTGCTTTTGTCCCTGGCTCAGGTTTACCGCTTCCTCGTACGCGGCCATGGAAAGGTTAATTTTCGTTTCCATCTCGCCGAGGGACCGGGCGATCTCCGCGCGTTTCTCCCGCTCGGCCTTCATCTGGGCTTCCATTGCGTCCATGATGGAATCGGACACCTTGATGTTCTGGATCTCGTAGCGCGTCACTTTGACGCCCCAGGGATCGGAAGCCTCGTCAACTGCCTTCACGACGAGGGCATTGATTTTCTCCCTTACCTCGAAGGTGCTGTCGAGATCGAGCTGGCCGATAACCGAACGCATCGTGGTCTGCGCAAGCAGGACCGTCGCGTACGAGTAGCGCTGTATGCCGTAGCTTGCCTTCTTCGGGTCAATTACCTGGAGGTACAGCATGCCGTCGACGCGCACCTGTACGTTATCCTTCGTGAAGCAGTCCTGCGCCGGAACGTCGATCGACTGTTCCTTGAGGGTATGATGATAGCGAACCTTGTCGATGAACGGAAAGAGTATATGAAATCCCGCTTCGAGGGTCTTGTTGTACTTTCCCAGCCGTTCGACGATAAGCGCGGTTCGGTTCGGAACGACGCGAATGCTGCGAAAAAGAGTGAAGACAAAAACAATGGCAAAGACCGCAAGCATGATAAACAGTGGAATAAACGGGTTCATTTTTTACCTCCGGCGGGGATAGCTGCCTGGTGCGCGGTGAATGAGCCGCCTGCCTTCTTGATCAGGTCGGCGACGGAGGCTATGCCCGCGAGCTCGGCGGGATACACAGACACATCGCACTGGGCAAGCGTCGTCTTGAAGCGGACGATATAACTCTCGGCGAGCCGTATGCCCATTGCGGTTTTCCCGCCCGGAACCGAGAGCGCCTCGGCAACGAGTGAAAGCCCTTCGGCGGTCGCCTTGCTGACAATCTCGATGTTCTGGGCGCGGCCCTCGGCGATATTGATTCGCCGCTGCTTCTCGCCCATGGAGCGGTTGATGGCGTCCTGCTTGTCCCCGAGGGAAACATTGATACGCGCCTGCTTTTGCCCCTCGCTCGAAAGAATATTCGCGCGCTTGATTCGTTCTGCCCTCATCTGGCTTTCCATAGCCTCGAGGATAGTCGCGGTAGGCGTAATGTCGCGGATCTCGTAGCGGGTCACCTTGATGCCCCAGTTATCCGAAGCCTCGTCGAGCGCGCGCACGATATTGTCGTTGATGCCTTCGCGGCCGCAGAAGGTCTTGTCGAGCTCGAGCTTTCCTATCTCGCTTCGCATCGTGGTCTTGGCGAGCTGGGTAACCGCGTAGCGGTAGCTCTCGATGCCGTAGCTGGCCTTCATCGGGTCAAACACCTTAAGGTACAGAATCCCGTCAACCTCGACCTGCACGTTGTCGCTCGTGATGCAGAGCTGGGGATCGACGTCGATAGCCTCTTCCTTCAGGTTCTGCCGGTAGGCTATGTGATCGATGAAGGGAACGAGAAGGTGAAAGCCCGCCTCCAGGGTTTTTGTGTATTTTCCGAGACGCTCAACCACGTAGCTTTCCTGTTCCGGAACCACAACCGCGATCTTGAACAGCAGAATGATAAATACAATAACCACAAGATAAATCAAGAATATCATTATTTTACTCCTTTGCCGCCGGCGGTATCCTCTACCGGGGATATAGTATACGTCATGCCTTCCCGCGCAATGATCCGGGCGGGATTCCCGGCTTTTATCTCGCCTTCCAGGGTAACGGCCTTCCAGGTAGTACCCTGAAATTTAATCCGCCCTTCCTTCGTGATTCCTGCCGTCTCGACGACGTCCGCAATCCTGCCTATGCCGTCCGCATCGGGGTTCCCTTTTTTGGAATCGAATATGGTGCCCCCGAAAATGCGGGAAAAACGTTTGCGCAGAAATACCAGGGACAGAATGGAGGAAACGATGAAAATCAGCACCTGGAGCCACAGCATGTACGCAACGAAAGGAATCAGGCAGCAGAGCGCCGTGACAAGTCCCCCAAGGCCGAAAAAGAAAATCACAAATCCGGGCAAAAGCATCTCAAACCCGATACAGGCTATACCGATCAGCGCCCACACAAACCAGGCCTCATACATAGATAAATACCTCCGAAAGTGAGAGTATACCACTTTTATCAGGGAAATTGGGGAGATTTTTAAATTAAATTTATTTCTTGGGAGCATAGCGGCGAGAATATAACAATCCACACCGCATCTGAGCGTCTGTCTTTATCGGCGGGGAAACTGGAAGTCGACGGGGCCGCTTGAAGGCAAAGCCCAAAGAGATGACATAACACTGGGTCTGATGGAGCCGGCAACGAGAGCGCCCGAGCCGCTGATATAGCCGGTTTCCGGTTCCCCCGCAATATTCGTATTTGCGTTGAGAACGAGAGCCATATCCCCTTCATAGGGTGCATTCCAGTCCATTACACCGCTCGCCGAGTCAATGCCTATATACCTGATGTTCTGTCCGCTGCCTTCTGGCGGGGTTATGCCTTCATTGCTTTTCATCGAGTACACACCTTCACCCGGATTAAACTCACCCGTGGCATCCCCGGAATTGCCGAAAGGCCTCTGAAACGCAGCGATTTGACCACCGTAACCGGTAAAGCCTGAAGGCGTGGACAGAATGTTTGCCGTCATCCAGGTTCCGAGAAGGGTTGCCCAGTCGCCGAATGAAACATCTATTTCTGCGGAGGCGGCTTCGGTCACCGATTTATAGTCGCGGTGGGTTGACGAGAGAATTGCCTTGTATATACCGGTATTGCTGCCTGCATGAATCTGGAGCCATTGAAAAAACATATACACCGTTGCGTAGTTTGCAAGCACATCCCCCTCGGTGAATCCGTCTCCATTGGAGTCTTCCCAGCTGCCCGAACCGTACCAGACGAAAAAGTTGTTTCCCTTCCGGATTGTCCCTGCCGGGTCCTCGTTATAGTAATCGATTTTCCATTGAATCTGGGTACCCGCATACATATATTCCGCGCCGGAAGAAAGCCCTTCATTAATCCAGGTGTCCTGTTCGGTGCCCGTTACGGGAAAGGTTTGCGACCAGTTGATCAAATGCTGAAATTCATGGGCTATCGATTGGTAAAACTTGGGGGTTTCAACTTCGGACGGATAGATATCGATATAAAGCATATCACACTCATTCGACTTAGGCTCGGTAATTTTTGCAAATTGATCGAGCGGAATAAAATATCCGGCGGCATAAGCCCCCGTTCCCTTGTATCCGTCCTTGATGTCAAGGAGAAGAAGAATCACCCTTCCATTGGCGTCAACATCGGCTTCCTTTCCGAAGCCATCCTGTATCTTGCCGAAAATGTTGCGGTCAAATTCGTCCGCAATTGCGGCGGCGTTTTTCGGCGTTACCGTTGAGAAGTCTTCTGCATATACCGCACAATGCTCCCCCATCGCAAGCAGGGTAGAGGGACAATCGTAGTATGTAAAGGTAGAACCAGGGGCATTCACCGTCGAGGCATCGATAGCGCTGAACGTTCTACTGTTGGGAATCCACAGGGCATAGAGAATGGCATTCGCGCTGTCTATAGTAAAGGAAGATCCTGAAGCATAGAAGGTGCCCTTACCCTCTGGCGCGGTATTCCATCCGGCAAAAACAAGTCCGGTTCTTTCCAGATTGCCGGTATTGCCCAGAATGGTTATGTGTGCGCTGGATGCATAAAGAGTGCGGTCAACAGGAACGCTGCCCCCCGTGTTGCCGTTTCCGTTATATTCAACCGAAAACAAAGCCGAGGGAGGAATTACCGGATCAACGGGATCTGCAGGATCAGTAGTATCTATCGGATCTTTGGGTTCGTTCGAATTGGTCGGCGAAGGGCAGCCGGAAAAGGTTAAAACGGCAGCGAGAATCAAAAAAATAATGGAAATCCATGCATATTTCAAGGAAATCCTCCTGAACACTTTATATAGTTAAGGTATTATCTCATTTTATTTGAAATTTTGCTAGATTGCTGTCCCTCTTTAAATTAAAATAACTGCCCGGGATTTACCAGGCAGTTATTTTCTTCACTAAGATATTCTGTTACGAATCAGCATTTCTTTCCGTCATTCTTGTCATTTCCATTGTTCAGGAGAACAGGCTGGGTTACCGTATTGGTGTCCATGGGTACGTTGGTCTGTGGTACAGTTCGGTAACTGACAGGAAAGCATGTACGTTTAAGCAAGAAATAATTTTTTTTGACATATCGAACCATTTTATTTCTTGTAAGCTATATATATTAAAGGGAGAAGTCAAAATAAATCAGCTAAAAAAACGTACCACGGTACAATTAACCGAAATTTCATCATACCTTCACACGCCCCTCATTCTGAAGGGAGTATAATAGTAACAGGAGAGCACAATTCAAAATGACCAAAAAAAAGGGTAATTTTCATATGCATTCATAATTCGGGACGCAGCCAGATAGGCGAAGCCTTTTTGCGTCATCTTGCCGGGAAAGCCTTCGAAGTGCACAGTGCCGGGATCGAAGCAGGAAACTTGAATCCTCATGTCGTTCCAGCTATGGAAGAAAAAGGAATACGCATGGTAGGCCATCATGCGAAAAAGGCAAAAGACTACGTAGACCGCGGAGAACACTTCGATTTCGTCATTACAGTCTGCGACGAGAGCAATGCGGAGCGCTGCCCCCTGTTTCCCGGAACGCATGAACGGCTCCACTGGGGATTCCCCGACCCGAGCGCGATTACCGGAACCGACGAAGAAAAACTCGAGGGCATCAGGGTCATAAGGGATGCAATCGAACAAAAAGTCAGGGAATGGCTCGTCACTTTTCACCCGGTAGCCTGAAGAAACCCGGAAAAGCACCATATTTACCTCATATATATACTGCGGGAAGGAAACC
>JAYVSC010000043.1:0-9717 GCA_043775705.1 Spirochaetales bacterium
TGTTCCGGACCGTATTGTCCGCGATGAATCGGGAGGAATCCTCTTTTTTGTACACGACAAAGGTATCCGACCCGGGGTTCAGGCACCCGAGGCCTCCCAAGGTACCTGCCCACAGGCGGCCCTTTGAATCCTTTAAGAGAGAGACCACCACATCGTTTCCTATGGAATAATTGGTAAATGTTCCGGTCGCAATGTCATAGCGGTCAAGTCCCGCATAGGTGCCGATCCACAATATATCGTTTGCATCCATCATCATCGTCTGGATCAGATTGGAGGACAGGGTATTTTCGGCAAAGGGAACCGACGAATAAGTGGTATAGGAATTCCCGTTATACATAACCAGCCCGCCCTGTGTGCCGAACCAGAGAAAACCGCGGGAATCCTGGGCTATGGAAGAAATGGACAGGGATGGAAGCACATCAGTAATGGCGTGAAACCGGTAAAGGGGCTCAGACGCAAGACCGGTGAACATACAAAGGAAAAGTGCCTGAATTATAAGCATCAATTTGGAAGAACGATTCATATGCATAATTTTAATATACCCGTTGGTAATTGTATAGATATTCAGTGCAATTAAATGCAATAAGTCTACTTTGTTTCTATTGACAGAAACATTTATCCCGTGTTATCCTTCAACTATAGAGGAGAATTAGTATGACAGATTATCTTAAAACCTTTCCCAACGACAAAGGCTATTTCGGTGAATACGGCGGTTCCTTTATTCCGCCTGACCTTCAGACTGAAATGAATAAAATTACCGATGCCTACTACTCGATCAGTAAATCGCACGATTTTATCTCTGAACTCAGAAGCATCCGCAAGCACTTTCAGGGCCGCCCGACTCCGACTTATTTCTGCAAGAATCTGTCAAACAAGATCGGCGGACGTATTTATCTGAAACGCGAAGACTTGAATCATACCGGGGCGCACAAACTCAACCACTGCATGGGAGAGGCGCTTCTCGCCAAATATCTCGGAAAGAAAAAGGTAATCGCCGAAACGGGCGCCGGCCAGCACGGGGTAGCCCTCGCGACGGCAGCCGCTTATTTCGGCCTTGAATGCGAAATTCACATGGGAGAGGTTGATATCGCGAAGGAACACCCGAACGTGGTGCGCATGAAGCTCCTCGGCGCCACGCTCGTGCCGGTAACGCACGGACTGAAAACCCTCAAAGAGGCGGTTGATTCGGCCTTTGAGGCCTATCTCAAGGATTCGGACACGGCCATGTACTGCATCGGCTCCGTAGTCGGTCCCCATCCCTTTCCGATGATGGTCCGCGATTTTCAGCACGTAGTCGGCGTTGAAGCCCGCGAACAGTTCCTGGAAATGACCGGTGAGCTTCCGGACGCCATTACCGCCTGCGTAGGCGGAGGATCGAACGCCATGGGCCTCTTTTCGGCCTTCATCAACGACGAAAACGTGCGCATCGTCGGTGTGGAACCCGCCGGAAGATCCCTTAAAATCGGAGACCACGCTGCCAGTCTTTCCTACGGCAAACCGGGCGTACTCCATGGTTTCCGCAGCTACCTGCTCCAGAACGAAAAGGGCGAGCCCCAGCCGGTATACTCGATCGCGAGCGGCCTGGATTACCCGGGATCGGGTCCCGAGCACTGCATGCTGAAGGACGACAAGCGCGTCGAATACACGACCGCTGACGATGAGGAATGCCTTGACGCCTTCTACACCCTTTCGAAAGTGGAAGGAATTATTCCGGCCCTGGAAAGCGCGCATGCCGTTGCCTATGCGATGAAATACGCGAAAGAAAACAAACGCAGCTCCATTCTGGTCAACCTTTCAGGACGCGGGGACAAGGACATCGATTTCGTCGTGGACAATTACGGATACAGATAATTGAAATTGCCAAAATGAACCATTCACCGGCCGGAGATTAAAAAACCGGCCGGTGTTTTTTTTTGACGAAATAACGTATACTGACAGTATGAAACACGCGCGTGCGGCTGCTCCTGATACGGTCCGGGATACTCTGGCAGTTCCAATACTGGACGCGCTCCTTCATAACAAGAGCGTGCTTTTTATGGTTTCTGGCGGATCCACGGCACCTATCGCCGCAGCGGTGATAAAAAAAGTCGATCAGGAACTTTCGCTCCGCGGAGACAACGCGAGAGCTCTGTTCACGATATCCCTCATTGACGAGCGGTTCGGAGAGGCAGGACATCCGGACTCGAACTGGCAGCGCCTCGTCGAGCTGGGTTTCAATCCCTTTGCTTTCAATGCCGTCCCGATTCTCGCCGAAAAAATACCAGGCGGAGACACGCCTGAAAAAGCCGCCGTCCGCCTTGATTCCTTTCTCCACAGGGCCGTCCAAAAAGAGAGAGAAGGCAGACTCTTCATCTCATGTCTTTTTGGAATTGGAGCCGACGGACACACCGCCGGCATTCTGCCCGACAGCCCTGCAAGCCTCCTCCCCGCCCTTGACGATACCTACGGATGCTTTTACCCCTCAACACCTTTCGCGCGAATCACGATTACCCCTTCTTTTTTCCCCCACGTCGATTTGGCTGTCGCCTGGGCGGCGGGGAAGGAAAAAAAAGAAGCGCTTGCTTCACTCCTCACTGAAATACCCGTGCACGCGCAGCCGGCCCAGCTGCTGAAGCTGCCAAAAGAGACAATACTGTTTACCGATATACAGGAGAAAATAAAATGAAAATTGGTTTTATCGGACTCGGCAAAATGGGCGCCAGCATGGTCGCCCGAATCCTGAGATCAGGGCATGAAGTCATCGTGCTTGACCTTAATCCGAACGCGGTGAAAGAAGCGGTTAATCTGGGCGCTGTAGCTACGGGGGACAGGGTAGACCTGGCGAAAAAACTGCAGCCAGATAAAAAAGGGTCACCGGTTATCGTCTGGATAATGATTCCCTCCCAGTTTGTGGACAGCGAACTTTCAGCTCTCATTCCCCTGCTGAGCGGCGGCAGCATACTGATCGACGGGGGAAACTCCGATTTCAGGCTCACGATACAGCGTGCGAAACGATGCAGGGAGAAAAACATCCGCTTCGTCGATGTCGGGACCAGCGGCGGCATCCTGGGCCTTGAACAGGGCTATGCCATGATGGCCGGAGGCGATGCGGAGGCCGTAGCGGCTATTGCTCCGATACTCGACAGCCTCGCGCCGCCCGGAGGCTGGCACCACTTCGGAGAAAGCGGAAGCGGCCACTACACGAAAATGGTCCATAACGCGATCGAGTACGGTCTCATGCAGTCCTACGCCGAGGGCTACCGGATGCTGAAGGAAGGACCGGTCAAGGGCATCGATCTTGCCGAGGCGGGAAAGGTATGGCAGCACGGCAGCATCATCGAGTCCCTGCTGAACCGGCTTACCGCCGAGGCAGTCGCGGAAAATCCCGGCATGGACGGGATTGAGGGCTGGGTAAGCGAGTCCGGAGAAACGCGGTGGACGCTCGAAGCCGCCAAGGAAGCGGGGATCACCCTGCCCGTCATCGAGGAATCGTTCAACGTGCGACTCCGCAGCCAGAATGGCGAAATCAACTTTGCGACCAAGCTGCTTGCCGCGATGCGGAATAAATTCGGCGGTCATGCCATAAACAAAGGATAGGGGAAGGTAAGCGTGATGGAAAAGCCGGCAAATACCGTATTGATCATCTTCGGCATCACCGGGGACCTTGCGCAGCGCAAGCTGCTGCCTGCCCTGTACCGTCTGGCGGAAGAAAATATTCTTCCGCCGGAATTCCGCGTCGTAGGTATCTCGAGGCGCGGGACGACAACCGCGGACGTCATCAATATCATCAAAAACCGCATTGATGCCCATGACGGCAGGAGCGCCGAAATATTCGCAAGGCTCGAAAAAATAATCTCGATCGCCGCAATGAATATCGCCGAGGGGGATGAATACGGCGCGCTCACAGCCGAGCTCGAACGCCTCGAAAGCGAAGTTCACCATCCGCTGAACCGCCTTTTTTATCTGGCCATACCGGCAAGCCTTTTCCAAACCGTCACCGAACGTCTCGGGCAGAGCGATATCAACGTTCACGGGAAGGACAATCGCGAGTGCCGCTTCCTCATTGAAAAACCCTTCGGCTACAGCCTGTCCTCGGCTCAGGATCTGATTTCTGCCCTGGACCAACTTTTTGACGAAGAACAGATTTTCCGCATCGATCACTACCTTGCCAAGGAAACCGCGCAGAACATTCTCGCCTTCCGTTTCGAAAACCCGCTTTTTTCCGCCGCATGGAACAGGGAACATATCAGCCACATCCTGATTACCGCGGTCGAGTCCATCGGAATCGAGGGCCGCGCATCCTTTTACGAGAATATGGGCGCTTTGCGGGACCTGGTGCAAAGCCACCTGCTGCAGCTCCTCGCGCTCGTTACGATGAACAGACCTTCCTCGATGAGCGCATCGGATATCCACAGGGAAAAGGAAATCCTGCTGTCCCGGATACGTCCTCCCGAAAAAGGCCGAATGGAGAAAGAAACTGTCCGGGGGCAGTACCGGAGCTACCGTGAAGAAACGGGAAAGACCGACTCGCTTACGGAAACATATGCTGCCATTAAACTATCCATCGATACGGATGAATGGCGGGGCGTCCCCGTATTTATCCGGACCGGCAAGGCGATAAAAGAGAAGGTTACTGAAATAACCCTCGTATTCTTCGATGACAAATACAGAATGCGAAAAAACTACCTGACGATCCGCATCCAGCCCAACGAGGGAATCGTGATTGACCTGCAGATCAAGAAGCCCGGATTTGGCTCAGCCCTCGAGCAGGTTCAGCTCGATTTCTGCTACGGCGAGAAACTTCCCGCGAGGGCGAGCGACGCCTACGAGCGGGTTCTCTTCGACGCGATGAGAGCTGACAGAACCCTCTTCGCGACGAGCAGCGAAGTGCTTTCCTGCTGGCGCATTACCGAGCCCATCCTTGAAGAGTGGAAAACTCCCGGTTTTCCGCTTCATATATATGAAAACAATTCCTGGGGCCCTGAAGCCGCCGATATCCTTATCGGCGCAAGCGGTGAGCGGTGGCTTACCGATACCCACATGGTCTGCACCGTGCCTCGAATCATAAAAAGCGTGTAACGGTCTTCCCGTTCATGACATTACTGATAGAACCAAAGGAAAAAAAACCTTGACAGATATAGTTTGTTATAATATCATTTGCTAACAAACTAATTATCCGGAGGATATTCATGACCAAACTGGAAAAGGTATTTGACGTCATATCGAAGGCGCCGATGGCGATATGCACGACAATGAACGCGGAAAGTTATCCGGAAAGCAGGGCCCTGCTCAATCTCGCGAACGCCGCCCAGTATCCTGAGCTTTCCCGCAGGATTATTTCGGTAAGAAATGGCATCGAGCTGTATTTCACCACGAATACCTCATCATCAAAGATACAGCAAATAGGTGCGAATCCCCGCGTAGCCCTGTATTATTGCCTTGCCGGAGAATTTAGAGGCGTCTGGGTTTCAGGCGACATGGAAATCATCAGCGACAGCAGAATAAAAAAGGAATTCTGGACTGAGGGATGGGAGATGTATTATCCCTTGGGATGCGAAGACACCGATTATACGCTGATGCGGGTAAAAGCGAAGCGTATTCGCGCCTATGCGGACTTTTCAGTCTTGGAGCTCGCCGGCGCGGAGCTTGTAGGGTGACCCTGCGGCGGGGAGGTTCCCTCATCTCGAAGATTCACCAGGTCTCCGGCAGGGTTTTCAACAGGATTCTGTTGGAAGAAGGCATCGGGGAAATAAACTCGGCACAGGGCCGGATACTCTTTGCCCTGTGGGACGAGGACAACGTGCCGATCAGCACGCTCGCGAAAAAAACGATGCTGGACAAATCGACCCTGACCGGCATGCTGGACCGGCTCGAGAAAGACGGGTTCATCGCGCGCGCGCCTTCAAGCGGCGACAGGAGGGTTATCCTAATTACCCGGACGGACAAGGACAAAACCCTGCAAAAGAAATACCTCGCCGTTTCCGGTAGGATGACGGATATTTTTTACAAAAAATTCAGCAAATCAGATATCGACCGTTTCGAAGACATGCTCTCGATGGTGCTTGATAACTGTATTGAGGAGGAAAAAAAAGCACGGCCGTAAGGGGGAAAAGCCCCTGACGACCTTGCTTTATTTTTAAGGTTTCGGTAGGTTCCCGCGGCGTCAGAATTTGAATGTGATCGATGCCTTCACGTACTCGTTTTTATAATACTGGCCAAGCTCGCCGTCCTTTTTTCCTCCGAATATTCCGCCGGTCAATTCCGCCTCGATATCGCCTTTGGTCCAGACGACAGAGGGAATAATCAGGAAATCGACATCTTCCATGCCATAAATTCCTGAAGCCTTTACCTCAAGCGCATCCTTGAAAATTTTCCTTGACAGCTGGAGCGTTATCTTTGTCGATGTCATGCCGCTGCCGGCTTCCGTATCCGAGAGGGTAGAGCCGACCTTGCCGTCCATGAGGCGCACAGAGCCCGCGGCCTGGGCGTTCACATTGATGAGGGCGAAAAGATCCCGGTCAAAACCGGCTGACCAGAGCAAAGACGGATTGTATACCGCCCCGTTATCGCCCGAGAGGTCTTCGGTGATATTCCCTGCAAGCTCAGCGCGTACGTTGAAGCCCTTGAGCACGGCCGCCCAGTCGCCGCCGATCTGGTGATATCGGTTGTAGGAGATCTTGACTTTGACGTCGGGAGGAATTGTATCGATCCCGGTAATGCTGATGGCGGGACGGCTCAGGTTACCGTAAAAATACTGGAAACCGATATCATTTGAAGCGACCGTTGTCGTAAACCGTAGCCCCGCCTGGCTGTATTCGAGGGCGGAGGTGTCGGGATACAAGGTATTCATATCTTGCGCTGCCAATTGCGCAGCGATAGAACCTCTGATAGTAGACTGCCATGGGCCGGCGGGAACGGCCGCGATGATCTCGGTAGGCAGTTCGGTGACCCGCAAAGGCGCCCAGCGGCCCTCTGTGGCGATGCGGTGCCCCTCGAACGAGGGGATCACGACCGCCTCGAGCTTGGTGTAAGAGCCGAGACTCCAGGACGCATGGACCATCGGGCGCGCGATTTTTCGCGCGAGGGAATCGGTCACGGTAAGGTCGGTCAAGTCCAGGGGATTGATGACGTCAAGAGGTCCCTGGCTGTCGGCCTTTCCCCAGGTCAGCTTGCGCAGTCCCGTCTCGAGATCCAGCTTTCCGAAATAGAAACGTACAAATGCCTCATCGATGATCGAGGGAAGATCGGCCCCGCTCGCGATCGCTTCGCCGTCAAGATCCAGATGAATCTCTGCGTCCGCGTTCGTTCCCCTCGCGCTCAGATCCAGGCGGCCTGAAAATAAACTTCCGGTTTTTAACTCTAAAAGCTCCGAGGGATCATCGAGGGCAGTGCCGTACTGCAGGGTTCCCGCGGAAAACCTGCCGTGAATGGTCATTCCGCCGTCCGGGGAGACTGCTGGCTGTGCAAGTGCGCCGGAGGCGGAAGAACCGTCACCGCCATCGAAGCCAAAGACATCTTCCGCAGAAATCAGGCTCAGTGAAAAGCCGGAGAACAGGATCAGAGCGACGCATAGCGAAACAATTCGTTTACTCATTTTACTCTCCCGGTTGAAAGATAATCGGTAGTGAAAACGCCTTCCGGTATTTTTCCGTCATACTTTATGATGTCTACATAAATCGTCGTGGATGTTTTTTCGTTCACGGTCGTCATGCGGGTAAGCATTGGCGTAAGCCGTCCCTGGATATCCTCCGTCTTCTGGATCTCGAGCAGTTTCACGAGCGTGCCCTTTCTGTCATATAATTCGATCCTGCGGCTGACCTTGGTATCCTTTTCAATCCATGAAACGATCCGTGAATACTGATAGGAGGCGTCGAGGGGCTTCGACTCTATCACATAGCAGTCCTTTCCCTCGAGGGCTTCTTCGCGAAGCAGTGTGTGCGCATCGAGGGAGGCGTCGCGGTTTGCCGATGATATGTCGTCGTAGGATAAATCCGTTCCCATAAAGCTTCCCGAGCCTTCGGACGCGGAGATACGGCGTACCTTTCCGAGGGACGGCAGGAAAATCCAGCGGTCATCGGGTGAGTCCTTGTTTTCAATGGTCAGAAAACGCGTACCGGCGATTCCCGCAGGCTTCTGGAACACGATCATCGTCCGGTTGCCCTTCGGGCTGTCGCTCGAATACTGGTAGAGCGCCCTCTCTGTCGTCGAGCCGTCCTTGGCCGTTATTACCATGCGGGAACTCGTCGAGACGGTAGTCGCCGATATGCGGTCGCGTGAGGCCTGCACGATGGCGGCGGCGTCCTGTGCGGACAAAAGCGACGCGGTAAAAAGGGCCGCAAGGGCCATGCATGTGATTTTTTTCATTTGCTAGTTTCCTTCCTGATGAATGCGGGATTGATGATATTAAGAAGTACCGGCAGCACCGTCAGGCTGACGAGCGCGCTTGTACCCATTGTGAACGCGATAAGGAGACCGAGATTGGCGAGCATCGTGAACTGGGAGAACATCAGGACCGCGAAACCCGCCCCGACCGAGGCGGCATTGATAAGAATGGCCTTGCCCGAGGTAGTGAAGGTCCTGCGGAGAAAGTCGCCCTGTCCTTTCGTCGCCAGATATTCCCGGTGATAGGCCGCCATATAATGGATGGTGTAGTCGATGCCTATGCCGACGGAGACGCTCGCGACCAGGGCCGTCCCGATATTCAGCTTGATGCCGAAGGCGCCCATGATCGCGAAGTTCAATAATATCGAGATCGACAGGGGCGCGAGACCGATGAGGCCCGCGACTATCGACCGGTACGAAAACGCGATGATGAAAAAGACGGCGAGCAGCGAGATGATGATCGACGAGAATTGCGACTGGACCACGAGCTGGTTCAGCGCGTTTTCTACGATAGCGGTTCCGCCTATCGTCACCTTGACGTCCTTCGGGAAATTGGCGGCAGCATACTTTTCAATTTCCTTTACCGCGCGCTCCGAGTCGATATGCCCCACCGTCCGAAGCTGCACGTTCATGCGTATCGCCTTCGGCTCGAGGGGATCGTCCGCGAAGGCGCTGATATTGCCCGAGAGAAGCACCAGATAATTCGAGACAAGCTGCCTCAGTTCCTCCGCCGTCTTCTTTCCGTAGCGGGCCGGATCGGTGGGTATCTCGTAATAGGAAGACCCTTCGTAGTTGACAGCCTTCCTCAGTTCCCCCACCAGTTCGTTTGCGCTCATCGACTGGCTTCCGCCCGAGCTTACCGCCCCATCAAGGGTCGCGACGAGATCGTTCACGTCGATTGTCTTCATGCCTGTCTTGACGCTCTTACCTTTTAAGGGCCCATTGTCGGTCACCGACGGGGACGGACTTTCGAAGGTGTCGAATGTGCCGAAGTCGCCGAAACCGCCCGAGTCTGCGTTTGCGGCCACGGGCTTTATCCCTTCGGGGCTTTCGTCCGCGTTGTACACTTGATTGATCCGCTTTACGAGATCCGAGAACGAGGCGGTCTTCCCTACCTCGGGAACATTTTTCGCAAGATACCGGGACAGACCGTCCATTGCGCCGAGGACGTCGGGCCGCAGGACCAGACCCGGCGTCTCGGAACTGACGACGACGCTGACGATTTTGGACCCGCCGAAATATTTCCGGATAAATTCGTCGGACTTGACTATATCGCTGTTGTTCTGGAAATATTCCACCATGACATTGTCGATGATAAGTCGGGAAATGCCGAGAGCGGACAACCCCAGTATCACG
>JAYVSC010000044.1:0-13062 GCA_043775705.1 Spirochaetales bacterium
GTCGCCGCGTTTTATTCGCGCGCGCTCTCTTGATTTAAAGAACTTCAGACTCAAATTTTCACTTACACCTTCCCATTTATAAGGAGTGCGCTATGACAACACTTTTTTATTTTACCGGCACGGGAAATTCTTTTAACGCCGCCCAGGAAATCGCCAGGGACCTTACCGATGCGCACCTGGTGCCGATGGTCGGCTGCCTCGGGCAGGGGGATATTCCAACACTCACAGGAAAGGTTATTCTGGTTTTCCCTGTGTATTTACTGACCGTCCCCTATCCTGTCCGTCAATTCCTGAATACCGCCGATTTTTCTCCCGCAGATTACATTGCACTGGTAACCACCGGTGAATTGAAAGGAAATCTGTGCGCCGTCGCAGTAAACAGGCTGCTAGCAAAAAACAATCGAGAGGTTGAATACTTTCAGGAAATACTGATGCCCCAGAATTCACCTACAGGAATCAAGCCGACGAAAGGAGATGAACGCTGGACCGAGAAAGTATCAAAGATCAACACGAGAAAGATTCTCGACGAAAACAAAACGCTCTACATGCGGATTGCGTCTGACATCGCCGCCTCAAAAACACAAAAAACAAGTCGTCCCTCGGTCAGCGAATTCTGGAATCCCTTATCAGCAGTCTGTCAAAAAACAACTCGACAGCCCTTTCTTATTTCACGGACGACACCTGCACCGGCTGCGGAATATGCGAAAGCGTGTGCCCCTCCGGAAAGATAAAGGCCACCGGGAAAGAAGTGATATGGCAAAAAGACAAAAAGTGCTACTACTGTTTTGCCTGCTTCAATTCATGCCCCTCACAGTCCATATTACTGAAAAACTATACAAAAAAAGACGGCCGTTATTTGAACCCAGACGTCTCGATCAAAGACCTTAAGACCCAGAAAGCCAGCTCCGAAGCGCGTGCAAAGTCAGGGGCAGAAAACTGACTTCTTGACAGATATATCTTTATACCTATATTATATATCATATAGCAAGCATCGACTTCGTTATTGTACCGGGAGAATAAAACATGAAAAGTCTGGTCCGCCTCTCGCTTACCCTTATAGCAGTATTACTGATTTCAGGCTGTTCCTCTCTCGATTCGATCGGACTGACGAATAGCTCCGGTTTTATCGAGCTGCCCTTCCCGAGCAGCAATTACGCGATAGGTCAGGTCGTCGAGATTCGTTCAAGCCCGGTAAAGGTCGAAATAACATTCGATCCCGCAATTCCCGCGGATCAAGTCGCGATTCCCGAAGGATGGAATATTTCCACCGAAACGCTGAATTCCATTTCTGCCAAAACATCCCTTCAGATGAGCAAAATCATCAGCGAGAATTCAAACCAGATCGGCACCGAAAAGATCCTCGTCACGCTCTCGGATATAAAAACGCGGATGGTGCCGAAATACACCCTCTATAAATATCTGCAGGAAGGTTTGAAGAAAAATCCCGAGCTTAACACGATGATAAAAAACTATATCGACAGCGGAACGAAGTTCAACGTGATTACCCAGATAACCAGCGCGAAAATATCTTTCACGATTATCGGAACCTCCGGGACAGGCGCGACGATCGACGCAGACTTGCTGAAGAAAATCAACTCGCGGATGAATACGAACTTTGTTCAGGGCGATGATAAAAAAACCTACATCAGCGGAAGTTTAATCATAGGATTCATCGCTGATCCGAAAATGATGAAAACGCTGACTCTCCCCAAATAAAAACATGGACGCGCTGTTAATCATCGACATGCAATGCGGATCGTTTTCCAGCGTCGAGCGGTTCAACGCAGCGGGTGTCGTAGAAAACATCAACGCGCTTTCGCTCTTTTTCCGGAAGCTGAATAAACCGGTACTTTTTATTCAGCATGACGGAGAGCGGGAAAACTTCCTGCATCACGGCTCACCCGAATGGGAAATCCTGCCGGCACTCGTCAGAAGCGCACATGACCGGATAATCGAAAAAACAGCGAATGACTCCTTCTACAAAACAGACCTCGACGAATATTTAAAATCCCGGGGTATTGATACGCTTTATGTCTGCGGATGCGCGACCGATTTCTGCGTAAACGCCACAATCCATTCAGCCCTGGTCAAAGATTACAATATCGTCGCCGTCAGCGACTGCCACACGACCGCCGACAGACCAGGGCTGAAGGCTGCCCAGCTGATCGAATTTCACAATTGGCTTTGGGCAAATTTGACCCCCACTGACGGAACTATTTCCGTCAGGACCCTTTCCGATATTTGCGCCGCAAAGCAAAGCGATATACGGCTCGAATACTTGACCGAGGTCTCTTCCGATTTTGCGGCTCTGACCAAAATGCTCGACGAGGAATTCTCCGGGCAGAACGGAAAACTGCACGCAAAATATGCGCAGTACAACGGGCTTGACGGCATCAAGGATATCATCATCGCGCATGCCGAAGAAATGGCCGTAGGCTGCTGCTCGATGAAAAAGCACGAAGAGGGCATTTACGAAATCAAGCGGGTATTCGTGACCAAAGAATTCAGACAGAGGGGCATTGCGGCCAGAATGATCGCCCGTCTTGAAACCATTGCCCGGGAAAAGCACATACACTCCCTGATTCTGGAAACTGGCCGCGCCCTTCTTCCGGCAATCAAACTGTATACTTCCCTCGGTTACTCACAGACGGATAACTACGGACAATACCAGGGAATGAAAGAAAGCGTCTGCATGAAAAAAACACTTCGTAATGATGCTTTACACTTTTCCGGAAGATCCTGAGCATCTGTCATTGCTGTTATGTAAATATTAATTTTTTAAATTCTACCCGGAAAAATAATTCACTTCTTTTATTTATTTATTTATTTCTGCAATTAAAAAAACTATTCCTCCTTTTTGTGATAAGATTCAACATATAAACGAGCTGCTGACCAATATTATGAAATATGCCTTCTTGGGAAAAAAAAACCGGCCTCATCGCTGTTTCCGCCACCCTGCGGGGGAAAACGGTAACCATACGCATTGCCGATGACGGCAACGGTATGCCGGAGGAAATAAGCTTCAACAATTCCACCGGCTTCGGCCTGGCTCTGGTCAATGGCCTTGTCAAAAAACTGAAAGGAACAATCCGCATTGAGCGGAATCAGGGGACTCGGATAGTGTTCGAGTTCGATAAATAAACCGGAATGCATTGAGCCAATTGCAAAAGTTGGTTACTTTTGCAATTGGCTCTTGGAGAATTTTTAACAAGTCTTTGCAAGGCAACAACTTGTTAAAAATCTCCATCTACATTCAAGGTTGCTCTTGCAAAACTTTCCGAGTTTTGCAAGAGCCTGCATTATCCTTTTTTTATTTTCAGCCAGGCAAGTATCGCCTGACGGGCAGACTCGAAGGCAATGGGGGCTCCCTCGATTTCTTCAGGAGGGACGAGTATAAACGATTCCACCTCTTCGGGGTCGATTTTGTACCCTTCGAGGGACCCTTCTATTTTCGCGCTAAAATAAAGATCGCACGTATTGTAGGTGACGTTTTTATACGCATACTCGTTCGGCCATGTCCCCACAAAGGACAGATCCCTGGGTTCGAGCCCCGTCTCCTCCCGGCACTCCCGGGCCGCCGCATGCTCGGCCCGCTCTCCTCCGTCGACAAATCCGCCGGGCAGAGCGAGCATCCCTTTTCCGGGATCCTTGTTCCGCACCAGCATCAGTATAGATCCCTCAATTTCGACGATCACGCTTGCGGAGGCGGCGACGTTATGAAAATACGTATAGAGACAGACAGGGCAATACCAGTATTTTTTGTCCCGATACTGATATCCTATTGAGCCGCATTGCGGGCAGTACTTCAGCTGTTCAGACGACATGTATTATACCCCGACGACAAACGATAAAAAGATCAGCAAACCGGTAAAAACGGGTAGTGCCGTAATCAATATAATCTGCGGAACCGTTATTTTCCACTGCGAGTACCGCGTGCTTTTTGCCCTGCCGTAATAGCGTGCCGTTATCGCCTGGGCGAGGCGTTCCGCCCGAGTAAGGGTCCTAAGGACCAGAGGAACGAAGAGGGAAGCCATGGACGAAACGGTTCCAGAGGCACCCTTCCTGCGTCCTGACGATGCGCCCCTGATTATCCGGGCCGTAGTGATCCTGGCGGCCTCATCATACAGAAGGGCAATAAAACGGAATACGATTCCGGCAACCAAAGAAATATCCCTGACGGGAATATGAAGCGCTCTCAGGGGAAAAAGAACATCTTCCATCCCGTACATGATTTCAGTATGGGACGCGATGAACATGAAAAGAGACAAAGGAATATACAGGGCGATGAAGCGCAGGAGAAAAACCGGAAAAAACAGGTTTCCCGGGGCCATGATATACATCAGGATGCCGACGCAAAGAAGCCAGGGAAGAATTTTAAGAATCCCGACAAGCAGCTTTTTTGCAGGGCAATGCGCAAGTGCGGCTGCCAGACACTCGAGAGCAATGAGGGCCGCGAGAAAGGGCCAGGATGAAATCCACAGAGCCGCGGCGAGAGCGCAGAAGATCAGGACATATTTTCCAACGGGTGGAAGCCGGTGCACGGGAGTATCCAGCGCGCGATAGGATCCGGAAGCGCCCTGCCGCAATTTTTCAAGCGAGAATTGTTCCTTTGAATATCTGCTGCGCTCGATTTTTCCCGGCACGAAGGAATAGAGGGAAACAGGCAGTGCGATAACCTTATCGGCTATATCGCACTCCTCAAACCGTCCCGTGGTAAACACGACGGTTTTTCCTTTGGCCTTGAGCGATAATATCAAATGGAGAAGCTGGCCTCGGCTTCTGGTGTCCAGTCCGGAGGAAGGCTCATCAAGCAGTACGATGGAGGTATCAATCGCGATTATGCCCGCAAGGGCTGCCTTGCGCCTCTCCCCGCCCGAGAGCGAGAAGGTGCGCCGGTCAGCAAACTCATCGAAGGAAAGCCCGGAAAGGTTCATCACGCCCGACACTCTTGAAAGAAGCTCCTTTCCCTTTAACCCGGAGTTGCGCGGACCAAAGGCAACATCGTCGGCGACGAATTCCTCAAAGAGGCTCGCCTCGCTTTCCTGAACCGCGAGCGCGGCGCTCTCGCCTGCGGCAAGAAGCACGCTGCCGGAGGCAGGAATACGCAAACCCGAAAGAAGTTCGAGAAGTACCGACTTTCCCGAGCCGGATTCTCCGATTACGGCGGTAACGCTGCCGCGGGGCAGGGAAAGGCTGAAATCATGGAGGGGACCGAATTCCATATGAGCGCATTCAAGCACCGTTTCAGGGACGTTTTCAGAAGCGGTTTCGGCATGCACGCCTTTGCGCATATCCGTATTCATTGCCGGAAAATTCCCGGTCAGCCCCCATTCCTCGAGTTTTTCGAATGAAAGTCCTACAAGACCGGCGGGCTTTCCGTCAAAAACCAGCACCCCGTCAGAGAGCACGATAACCCGTCCCGCCCGCGACGACTCGGAAAGGTCATGCGTGATATGCAGGATAGTCCCGCCCTCCGCATGGAAGCGGTCAAGAAAAGCCAGAACGGATACGCGCGCAAGGGGACTGAGCATGGACGTCGGCTCATCCAGCACCAGGACGGCGGGATTGAGGGCCTTGACGCCCGCAAGCGCCAAATGCTGTTTTTGCCCTGAAGTCAGCGCATAGGTTGAATTTCCCGACAGGGAAGAAAGCGCAAAGGTATCCAGGGATGAAGCAACACGGGTGCGCATTTCATCCCGGTCAAGGCCGAGATTCTCGGGACCGAAGGCGACATCAAGTTCCACCGTTTCCGCGATTATCTGGTCTGCCGGGGACTGAAACACCAGGGCAGACGGAACTTGATGAAACGCGCCCGCACCATCAGCAGCGCCATCGGTACCGATACAAACCGTTCCGGAATCGGGGGACAAAAGACCGACGATGCACCGGGCAAGGGTGCTTTTACCCGAACCGTTCGCGCCGAGAATTGCCACATATTCATTTGTTCCGACATCCAGGGAAACGTCATGAAGAGCTCGTTTCCCCGATGCCTTATAGGAGAAATCAAGGTTTTTTACTGTCAGCAGCATCTCAATTAAAACCCTTGCGCCAAAGAGAGGGATTACCCGGACCAACCCATTGATTCAGCTGAAAACTGCCGCGGAACGAGAGGGTAATGAATTTCTTTGCCAGACTTACCGCTTCATAGGGATCCAGCCCCTGGGCAAGGCCCGCGGCAATAGCGGCGGATATTGTGCACCCCGCCCCGTGAGTCCAATGGGTATCGATAAGGGCGCCTTCCACGTTGAAAAACTCTTTCCCGTTGTAAAAAAGATCAAAGGCGCTTGAGTGACCTTCCAGTTTCGAACCGCCCTTGATAAACACGTTTTTTGCGCCCTTGTCATATATTCGCAGGGCCGAGGTTTTCATTTCCTCAATTGTGGTCGGGGTATTCATTTCGGCAATTTGGGCCGCCTCAAACAGATTGGGGGTTATCATTATCGAAAGAGGCAGCAGTGTATCAAGGGCCGTCCTGATGAGAGAAGGATCAAGGAGCTCTTCGGTTCCCTTGTACACCATAACCGGATCGAACACATAATTGACTATCTGATATTCGCGAATATATTCTGCTGCCGTTTCCACGGCGTATTGGGTACCAAGCATGCCGGTTTTCACCGCATCCACGCCGACACCCTTAAAAATCGTGTGCATTTGGGCGCGTAGGACAGCTTCTTCAACAGGAAAGAGGTGGTGAGCCCATTCATCATCGCTGTCCATGGTATCAAACAGGGTAATTGCGGCCATTCCGTAGGCTCCGTACTCCTCAAATGTTTTCAGATCCGCTTCGATTCCGGCTCCGCCAGTTGCATCTGATCCGGCAATTGTCACTACTTTTTTCATAATTGGAGCTCCTCATTCACTAAGTATAATGAAATACCGGGATAATGACCAATACAACACCTTTTTTTTGGCGACTTTATAAAAACTCTGGTATACACTATACGTATCTAATCTTGTCCTGGAGGATAATTATGAAACGTTTTATTTCCTTTACATCCCTTATTTTGGCCCTTGCGCTGGTCTTTTCCGGCTGCCAGTCCGCCCCTGCAGCAGCGGCGAATACGGGTAAAACCTATTCCCTCATAGTGCTGAATACCAATGACAGCCACGGTACCGTTCTACCGAACGCCGGGCAGGCTGGACTTGCCGAAAGGGCGACTTTTATCGCCGCCGTCCGCGCGGCAAATGCGAATGTGCTTCTGCTTGACGCAGGCGATATCAACACAGGAACGGCACTTTCGAACATGTTCAAGGGCGAAATTGATATCAAAGCCTACAACATGATGAAATATGATGCGGTTGCCTTTGGAAATCATGAATTTGACAGTTCCCTTGCCCAGCTGGAAAGCCAGATGAAGCTGGCGGCGTTCCCCTTTCTATCGGCCAATGTCAAAACAGCCGACGGAAAGTATCTCGGAAAACCCTATATCATCAAGCAGTATGACGGTTTCAAGGTCGGCGTGTTCGGACTTACCACTCTCCGCACTCTTAAAATCGCGAGCCCCGACAAGAGCCTGGAGTTTGTGGACGAAGTCACAGCCGCAAAAGAAATGGTTGCGACCCTCAGGGACAAGGAAAAATGCGATATCGTCATCGCGCTGACCCATCTCGGCCTGACCGAGGAAGAAAAGGGTCAAACCACCTCGGACAAACTTGCCCGCATGGTCAACGGAATTGACCTGATTATTGACGGCCATTCACACACATACCTCACCGAAATCAAGTATGCGGGAACAAAACCCATTGTTTCCGCCAATGAATGGGGAAAATTCGTCGGTCAGGGCGCCTTTGAAATCAAAGACGGAAAAGTGGTTTCATTCACCTGGAAACCCGTTCAGATAAACAAAAAAGACGTAATCACCTATGCTGCGGACCCTGCCGTCGCCGCAATGATTGCACCCTACAAAGCTCAGGGAGACCTGACTCTGAAAGAAGTAGTCGCTGAAACCACCTCGCTTTTCGAGTTCGGCGACCGCCTGTCCCGCAAAAAGGAAATTGCCCTCGGTGATATGGTCAACGACGGAACCATGTGGTATGTGAAGGAAGTATTGAAAAAAGACGCTGATTTTGCCTTTACGAACGGCGGAAACATCCGCGCAGAGCTCCCCGCCGGAAAGATTACCCGCGAAAACGTAGGGACAGTCCTTCCATTTGACAACTGGATATACCTGACCAAAATGAAGGGAAGCGAAATAATCAAGCTCTTCGAATTTATCGCCTCGATCCCCCAGGGAGCCGGCGCCTGGGCCCAGGTTTCATCGGAAGCACGATACACCATCGATTATACTGCCGATATCGCCAAGGGTAGCCTGAAAGACCTGACAATCAAGGGAAAGCCTGTTGATCCAGAAGCGGTGTACACCTTTGTGACCAATGACTATCTGATGGGCGGCGGCGACGGCTATGTAGTGCTCAAGAACAACCTTGAGGCATACAATACCTCGACCACGCTCAGGGATGTCATTATCGCCTATGCACAGAATAAAAAGACGCTCACCCCCGCCACCGACGGTCGCATCACGGTTATCGGCGGAATGAAGCTATAAGAGTTCTAGAACAGTATCGAGTCGAAAAAGTCCTTGTTTCCGTCGTATACCGAAAGCCATGTGCCGAGCGTTACGACGGAAAGAGAACTTTGAGAGCGCGGTATAAACATCATGTACTGCACCTGCACCTGATGGGTCTTCGGAGAACGGGTTTGCAGGTACAGACAGGGATATTCGTTGGAAACAAAAATGCGGAGCGCATCCGGCTCCAGTATCGCTCCCGAGTACAAAATAAACTGCTTGATTAAATCAAAGGTATCCGTCTTCCCGGCGGCATTCATATCCATAGTTTCCACAGTCACATAGGCGTCCCTCGAAGTAACCTTCGCTATCCGGTAGCCGCCCTCCGGAGAAAGCGTCCAATTCCCGTCCAGCGGGATGGAAAGACCGTCAATCTTCACCGTACGTGCTTCAGAAGCCTTGAGGGCGACAAGGGGACCCGGAACCACCGTCCCTTCCCCCGAGTACTCGAAAAAAACGGGGTCCACGGCCGAGGAGGTCACTCCGGCGGTAACCAGGGTTATGCCGTCCGTTTTCTTCATCTGGAGAACGGGAATCCAGTACTGAAAATTATAGGCGCCGTCTTCGGTAAAGATGTATTCGGGCATGTCGTCAAATTGGGCGCGCGAATGCAGCCATGCGTTCATCCACCCGTATATCATCGGCAGAAAGTGTTTTGTCGCATCGTTTGAAGCAAAGTCACCCCGGATAAGAGTGATAGTTCCCGGTTCAATGACAGGCTGGGACGGGGAAGAGGAATTCACGCTGGTGTAAAAAGTATGGAGTAAAAGAAGTTCAGTTCGGGTTGAGGGGATGTAGAGGCGCAGGGCAAGCTCGTTTCCCCCGATGGCGCAAAGCCCGATATAGGCAGTCTCGCCGAAACGGGTATCCTTGTAGATGGCGTAGGAGCCCGGGTCTTCCTTAAAAACAAGGGAGGCATAAGCCGGCGGATTTTGAACCGTCTCTGTCTGCGCGGAAAGAGAAAGAGAGAAACACAGGAGAAAAAGCGATAGCACAGGTACTGACATTTTCTTCATAGAATCACCCCGTCTTCATCATAGACCCCGCAAGAGAAGACGTCCAGCGATAAATTCACTCACATTATAAAGCCCGGATCTTCCCCTTTCGGCCGGTCATTTTTTTTTGCAGTCATTTTCAGATATATTTTTTCCACTTTCTTTCGGGCCCAGTCGGTCCGCCGCAGGAATACCAGGCTCGACTTGATCGAGGGATTGTACTCGAAGCACCGGACATGCACACGAAAGGCAAGGTCTTCCCAACCGAGATTTTCCACGAGATAGGTAAGCATCGCCTCGAGGGTCACCCCGTGAAGCGGGTTGTTGGGCTGCGCAGTTTGCGCGGGCGGCTCGCCTTGCGAAGGCTGCTCGCTTTGTACGGCTTGCTCTTCGAGCGGAATATCTTCCATCAAAACCTTCCAGTTTTATGTAAACCTGCAGTCAAACAAGGCCCCCGTCCGGCTGAAGCACGGCAGGGGGCCTTGTTTCCTTGCAAATTACAGAATCAGCATTATTTGGACAGGAGCCTGTTGAGTCTCTTTACGAAATCGGCGGGATCCTTGATCTCCGAGCCTTCGACCATCAGGGCCTGGTCCAGGAGTATCGCGGACAGGTCGGCGATAAAGGCGTCATCCGACGAGTCGCGGATTTTCTGGACGAGCATATGATCGGGGTTTACCTCGAGAATCGGCTTTACCTCGGCCATGCCCGCCTGTCCCATTGCCTTCATCATGCGTTCCATCTGGAGGCTCGGGTCGTTTTCGTCAACGACTATGCATGAGGGGGAATCGGACAGTCTCTTCGAGAGACGCACGTCCTTGACCCGGTCGCCGAGGGCTTTCTGGATTTTCTCCACTACCGGCTTGAAGTTCTTTTCCTTCTCCTCGGTTGTTTTCTTGTCTTCGTCCGTACCGAGCTCGTCGTCGGAGCCCGCGCGGTTGGCGGCCTTCAGGTCCCATTCCTTGTACTTGCCGAGGGAAGGAACCACGATCTCGTCGATCTCGTCGCTCATGATCAGGACTTCAAGACCCTTGGCCTTGTAGGCCTCAAGGTGCGGTGACTGGCGGAGGGTTTTCTCGTCGCCCCCGGAAATAAAGTATATCGCCTTCTGGTCTGCCTTCATGCGGCTCACGTAGTCGGCAAAGCTGTTCCATTTGCTTCCCTTACCATCCTCGGCGGTATCGGCGGTACTCTTGAAACGCACAAGCTCCGCGAGTTCCTCGCGGTGGGCATAGTCGCTGTAAAGGCCTTCCTTCAGGGGTCTGTTGTACTCGGTGATGAAGGTATCGTATTTTTCTTTGTCGGTTTCGGCGAGTTTTTTAAACTCGGAGAGAAGCTTCTTGACCGAGGCTGTCTGGATGTTCGTCAGGATGCGGTTCTGCTGAAGAATCTCGCGGCTTACGTTCAGGGGCAGGTCTTCGCTGTCGATTACTCCGCGCACAAAGCGGAAGTATACCGGCAGGAGTTCCTTGTCGTCGTCGGTGATAAATACGCGCTTGACGAAAAGCTTCACGCCCGGTTTATAGTCGGCGTTGAACATATCGAAGGGCGCCTTGGACGGTACGTAGAAAAGGGTGGTGTATTCCTGGGTTCCCTCGGCTTTGGTATGCACGTACATGAGCGGATCATCGGAGTCATGGGATATCGATTTGTAGAAGCTCTTGTAGTCCTCGTCCTTCAGATCGGACTTGGCCTTCTGCCAGATCGCGCTCGCGTCGTTGATCTGCTCGGCTGTCATCGCCTCGGACTTTACCTTTCCCTTGTCGTCGTATTCTTTCTTGACGTGATGGAGGAAGATGGGAAACGCGATGTGATCGGAATAGCGCTTGACGATTTCCTCGATTTTCCAGCGGCTCGCGAATTCCTTGTCGTCGTCGTTCAGGAACATGGTAACCGAGGTGCCGTGGCTGCCCTCGGGAACGCCCTCGGTGAGCGGGAAGGCGGTGTCATCGCTCTCTTCAAGATCGTACGCGCCTTTTCCGTCCGAAACCCATTTCCACACCTTCGAGTCGGCGGCCTTTTTCGAGATTACCTCGATCTTGGAGGCAACCATGAATGCAGAATAAAAGCCGACGCCGAACTGGCCGATCAGGTTCGAGTCCTTTTTCGCGTCGCTTGCGAGCTTGGCGATAAAGGCCTTGGTGCCGGAGCGGGCAATCGTCCCGAGGTTCGAGATAATATCCTCGTTGTCCATCCCGACGCCGGTATCCCGCACGGTCAGGGTCTTTTTTTCCTCGTCAAAACTGATGTCGACCCTCGGCGCAAACTGGACACCCTTGTAGGCCTCGTCCGAAAGGGACAGATATTTGAGCTTATCAAGGGCATCCGACGCGTTTGACACGATTTCGCGGAGGAATATTTCCTTGTTTGAATACAATGAATGTACGATGAGCGTCAGAAGTTCGTTTACTTCCGTCTGAAATTGATACGTGGCCATTTTTCGTTTCTCCTGGATAATTTCGGGTAAGATGAATCTTTTATAAATGTACCGTTAAAAAGGCTCTTCCGGCAAGTGAATTTATGATAGAATGAGTCCATGAAGATTACATCTGTTTTCAGACGTCAAATCCTGATAATAGCGTTTATATTCATCCTTTTACCCTCCTTTTCACTTTCAATACCCGCTCCCGGGATAACCCTTTCTCCTTTTACCGAGGTTTTTTCCGGGGAAGCCCGCGAACATGTCTATTTCAACGATAAAATACTCAGCGAACTGGTGTGGGACATGAAGCCCATGATTACCGCCGGGCTCGGGGTACAGATGGAATGGACCGATGGATTGCGGATAGAAGCCGATGCGTCCGCCGGGTTTCCCGTAAATACCGGCGCCATGGAAGATTCCGACTGGCTAAACCTTCTTACCAACGGCAGAAACGTCAAGACAACCTTTTCCGCGCATGATGCGGATCTCGAGTATTCTTACCTTGCATCAGTCAAGGCAGGATGGGACATACCGCTCCCCTTCGATTCTCTTCCGTTTACTTCAGAAAAAATCAGGGTAATCCCCCGGATCGGTTTCAGGTATATGACCTGGAAATGGAACGGAAAGGATGGATATGTGCAGCATCCTGATGTACCAGGTTCGCCCTCCCTTCCCGACGGTATTTACCAGGACTGGAATGAGGGAACCCCGAAATCACCCGCAAAGGGAACAGTGATATCCTATTCTCAGGAATACTTCATACCTACGGCCGGAATTTCTGTTTCAGTACCCGTCGGCACGCAGTTCCGCCTTGATTTCGGCTTTACGGGCTCGCTGTGGGTTACCTGCACGGGAACTGATCATCATTTTATACCGACCTCGGGATGGGACTTTACCTACTCGATCCATTCAGATTTGTATATAGACAGCCTGAGCGGAGGATATTTTGGGGAAGGGGACATTACCCTTCGCTGGAAGGCAATGCCGCGCATCGTCTTTTTCCTTGAGGGAAAAATAACCGGTATTTCAGATCTCAGAGGAGCTACTTATGGAAAACAATATCCCTCCACGACATATA
>JAYVSC010000045.1:0-5828 GCA_043775705.1 Spirochaetales bacterium
GGCTCCTACGGGCATCTGGGAAGGGAGTTCGGCATCATTACCGAGGGAAGCGGCGAGCTTCATTATGAAACCAAGGTCTTCCCCCTCAAAGAGGGCGACAGTATATCGTTTTCGGCAACCGCACCGCATACCCTGGTAAACACCAGCGGTAAACCACTAAAGGCTCTCTGGGTTCTCTCACCCCCCCAGCGCTTCTCGTAATACACTCTCCCTCTCATAAAAAAGGAATTACACACCATGAAAACAGCATTTTTTCGAATCGCGGCCCTGACTGTATCCCTTCTTGCCCTGATTACTCTTGTTTCCTGTTCAAAGCCGGTCTCGGACGCCGAACTGAAACAAGCCTATCTTCTTTACATTGAAGCTCCGTCAACCCTCACAAAGATCGTTTCAACGGCAAATACCGATACCCTGATCGCCGAAAGTCTTTCAAATGACAGCGGCAGCTATATCCGTTCGACGGAGATCAACCAGGCAGACAAGCAGACCAAAATCACCACCACGTTCAAGGATTTCCATCCGACCAACATAGATTCGATAACGATGAACGGCACGGTAGTCCTTACCAGCCAGCAAACCATGTTCTTCCTGAACGGCCAATTATCTTACAAGGGAATAAAGCCTGCGAGGTTCCTGTTCAAAAACGTACAGCTCGAACAGCAGCAAAGCGCCGAGGGCACCGTCTTTATTCCCTTCGGAGGCTCAATTCTCGCCGACCGGAGGGAAATATCAAGCGAAATGATGTTTACGGAAATACTAAAGGAATAGAACCCCTTCGGTGAGGATAAAAATCGGACTATGTATAAAAAAAACCGCGGGAAGCAGTGCTTTCCGCGGTTTTTTTTACTTTGAATGCATTCCGTTCGACGGGAAAAAACTATTTGACGAATGATTTTTTCAAAAATTCAAGGTCCAGCTCCGGATACAGCACAAACTTGCCCAAAAGCGCGTTGACGGCCTTCACTGCCGCATCTTTCACCTTCGCGTCGACAAGCACCTTTCCCTTGCTCGGCTCTCCCTTGTCGGTCAGACCGGGTTTGGAAGCGGCAAGCACTGTTGCGATAATGCGGGCGATTTCGGACATTTCGGCTTCTCCCATCCCGAGCGTGGTGATGGCGGGGGTGCCGATGCGGAGGCCGCTCGTCCACCAGGCGCCGTTCGGGTCAAAGGGAAGGCTGTTCCGGTTCAGCGTAATGCCGCATTCGGTCATTGCGCTTTCGGCCTGCCGTCCGGTAAGCCCGAAGGTCGAGACGTTGATGAGCATAAGGTGATTGTCCGTCCCGCCTGTCTGTATCGTCATGCCGCGCTTGATGCATTCCTTAGCGAGGAAACGCGCGTTGTCGCGCACTTTTTTCGCATAGACCTGATAGGCGGGTTTCCGCGCTTCCTTGAAGGCAATTGCCTTGGCCGCCATCATGTGGGGCAGAGGCCCGCCGAGCACCAGAGGACAGCCCTTGTTCACGAATTCGGCAAAGGGCGCCTTGCAGAGCACGATGGCGCCGCGGGGACCGCGGAGGGTTTTATGGGTGGTGGTGGTTACCACGTCGGCCCAGGCAACTGGATCCTCGTCCCCGGTGAACACCTTTCCGGCGACAAGTCCGGCGAAATGGGCCATGTCTACCATCAGAACGGCCCCGACCTTGTCTGCAATCTCGCGGAAACGGCGGAAATTGATGGAACGGGGATAGGCGCTGTATCCGGTCAGGAGAATGAGGGGTTTCACTTCCATGGCCTGCTTTTCGATGGCGTCGTAGTCAAGGAGTCCTGTGGTTTTGTCAACGGTATAGGAATGGGCGTCAAACATGCGCGCTGAGACGTTCTGGCGGTAGCCGTGCGTCAAATGTCCGCCCGAGTAGTAGTCAAGTCCCATCAGCTTCTGGTTTCCCAGCGCTTTCCGGAGATCCGCCCATTGCTCGTCGCTCAGGTGCGAAAGGTTGGTTTCCCCGAGCTTTTCGAGGACAGGCGCCTCGATCTTTGCGGAGAGAATGGCCCAGTATGCGACGAGGTTTGCGTCGGCTCCCGAATGGGGCTGCACATACGCGTGATCGGCGCCGAAAAGGGCTTTTGCCTCGTCAGCGGCGCAGGACTCTATCGCGTCGATGTTTTCGCATCCGCCGTAGTACCGGTGGGCGGGAAAGCCCTCTGCATATTTATCGGTGAGAAGGTTGCCCATGGCGGCCTGCACGTTGAGCGAACAGTAGTTTTCGCTCGCGATCAGCTTCAGGTGGGTTCTCTGCGCTTCAAGTTCCAGAACGATGGTTGCGGCGATTTCCGGGCCGACGGCGGCGACCTGTTCTAGGTTCGCGATGTAGGAAACGAAGGCGGTGTTGATCTTGTCGGCCGGCGTGGCCTCAAGATACGTCTTGAGCGGTGAATTTGTCATGATTGGTATTCTCCCTTTGCACTCTTTTTTTCCGCAACTACAGCCCAGGCGCGCGGCTGAAAGCGGGAGCTTCCCGATGGTTGCTTCCATCTTTATGCGCCAGAATTACAGAGAGGGTATCTTTTTTTCCATTTTTCCGCAAGGTCGATACAACATTGCTTGACATTAAATCCTGATTTCGGTAGTATCTCATTGTTACTATCAATAGTAACAAAAGGAAGAAACACATGAAAAAGATCATCAGCTCAATCGCTGCCCTCGCATGCATCGCACTCATCGCAGCAGGCTGCACTGCCAAAAAAGAAACAGCGGCAGCTCCGTCGGCAAAGACATACAGGATCGGAATAACCAAGATCGTTGCCCATCCTGCCCTTGATGCCGTCGAAAAGGGTGTCCAGGACGAGATTGCTTCACGCGGAATTTCGGCAACCTTTGACCTCCAGAACGCCAACGGCGACGTGAATACGGCAACCCAGATCGCGACCAAATTCGAGACTGACGGAGTCGACGCGGTCGTCGCCATCGCCACCCCGACCGCCGTCGCGGCCGTAAACGCAATCAAGGACAAGCCCGTCATATTCTCGGTAATAACCGATCCCATCGGAGCGGGGCTTGTCACCACACTCGCGCACGGGGAAGGAAACGTCACCGGAGTATCGGACAAGACGGACATTCTCCAGCACCTAACCCTTTTCGCGAAGGTCGCGAAAATCAAGACACTCGGCTACATCTACACCAGCTCTGAAGCCAACTCGGCCTCCAGCAAGGCAGACGTGGAAGCGGCATGCGCAAAACTCGGCATCGTTCTTGTATCCCAGTCCATAAACAACTCTTCGGAGGTCAAACAGGCTACTTCCGCGATCATTTCGCGGGTTGACGGAATCTACCTTACCACCGACAACACCGTGTTCTCGGCCCTTCCCGCCCTCATCGAAGTGGCCCTCGCAGGCAAAAAGCCCGTTTTCTCCTCCGACGTCACGAGCGCCCTTGAAGGCGGCTGCCTGATCGCCAGCGGATTCGACTACTACAAGGCAGGACGCGCCACCGGCGTCATCCTCGCGGACGTGCTCGGCGGAAAAGCCCCCTCGGCCATTCCCGTAAAGTTCATGACCGCTGCCTCGGAATCGGATCTTCTTCTCGACCTTGACGTGGCAAAAATCTGCGGCATCACCTTCCCGAAGGAACTGCTCGATTCTGCGAGCAAAATCATCGAAAACGGGAAATTGACTACGAAGTAATATTGCATATATACTTCCGTTCATGATTCAAGGAATTATTATCGAGGGCCTGGTCTACGGAATCATGGCCCTCGCTGTTTTTATCACCTTCCGGGTGCTCGACTTCGCGGACATGACGGTTGACGGCTCTTTTCCCCTCGGGGCATCGGTAATGGCCGTGCTGCTGATGGCGGGCGCAAATCCCTTTCTCGCGATGCTCGTCGCCTTTCTCGCCGGTGCGGCAGCAGGGGCGGTCACGGCGATTATTCACTCCAGGCTGAAAATACCGGGGCTTTTGGCCGGTATCCTGACCATGACGATGCTCTATTCGATAAACCTCCGCATCATGTCGGACCGGGCGAATCTCTCCCTCCTCAAATTCGACACCCTTTTCAAGCAGATCCGTCTTTTTGCGGGTGTTTACATGCCTGCGGAATACGGCGTCCTTATCTTCCTTGTCGTCACCGTCGCCTTCATCCTCATCCTGATCAATATCTTTTTCCATACCGACTTCGGCCTCACCCTCGGCGCCCTCGGCTCGAATCCCCAGATGATAACCTCCCAGGGAATGAACCCCGAAACGGTCAAGCTGATCGGCATCTGCTTTTCAAACGGCCTCGTCGGCATCGCGGGCGCCCTTGCCTGCATGTACCAGGGCTTCGCCGACGTGAACTCGGGAACCGGAACCGTCGTCGCGGGCCTCGCTTCCGTCATGATAGGCGAGTTTCTCCTCAAATCAAACCGTATCGAAATTCTCACCCTGCGCGTCATTTTCGGCTCAATCCTCTACCGCGCCATCATGTACGCAGGGCGCAGGTACGGCTATGTCATCCACCTGACCGCAAACGACCTGAAGCTCATCACCGGGGTGCTCATCATAGCCTGCCTGGTCGTCTCCAAATACGGTACCGGAAAGATGTTCTGGAAGAAGGGGGCAAAAATATGATGAAAATCGACTCGGTAAGCGTTACCTTCAACCCTTCCACCCCCGATGAAAACAAGGCCCTGAAACACATTTCGCTCGAGGTGCGCAAGGGAGACTTTGTCACCGTTATCGGCTCGAACGGGGCCGGAAAAACCACCCTCTACAATATTATTGCCGGAACCTACGCCCCGACGACAGGAAGCATCCATATCCGAGACATCGATGTGACCAGGACGCCCGAGTACAAGCGGGCCATGTTCATCGGCCGGATTTTCCAGAATCCCCTTCTTGGCACGGCCGGAAAGATGACTCTCCAGGACAATATGGTGATATGCCACAAAAAGGGATATAAGGGACTGAAAATCAGTTTGAACCACAAGCTGAAGGAATACTTCAGGATGAGACTGAGGGAGCTCGACATGGGGCTCGAGAACAGGCTCACCGACAACGTGGATCAGCTCTCGGGCGGCCAGCGGCAGGCGCTGACCCTCCTCATGGCAGTCCTTTCCGAGCCGGACCTCCTGCTCCTCGACGAGCACACCGCAGCCCTCGATCCCCGGAACGCCGAAATCGTCATGAACCTTACGCGGAGTTTTGCCGACCGTTACGGGCTCACCGTCATGATGATCACCCACAACATGACCCATGCCATCGAATACGGAAACCGTCTCCTGATGATGGACAGCGGGGAAATCGTGCTTGACATCGGTGCTGAAGAAAAATCGAAACTGACCATCAACGGCGTCGTGCAGCGCTTCCGCGACATAAAAAACAGGGAACTCTCGAACGACCAGATGCTGCTCCACATCTGACCGCCCGTATCGGGGGCAACAGGGAATCCCTTGCCAATTCATCTCCATGGGCGTATACTTCACTATATGGATATATCAGCACTTTCAACAGCCTTGTCGCAGGACAAGGTACAGCAGGCAGCGGCCGCGCAGGTTCAAAAGATGGCGATGGACGGAGCGAAGGAACAGGGAGCCTCTTTGCGGAAAATGATGCAGGCAGTCCCTGCCGCTATCACCGATCCGGCACTGGGAAACAAATTGAATCTTCTCGCTTAAAAAAAAAGCCTGTCAGTTCATGGTTGAACTGACAGGCTTTTCATACTCGTTTCATGATCAAGTCCTACTGAAAATCCTTGTCCTGAACGGTTTTGCGTTTATCTGCCTGTGCATTCTTGATGGCTGCATCACAAAGGGCGCGAACTTTATCAGACAAAGCGTCAATCACGGTTGCTGAACATTTAAGCTCGGATGCTTCCTTGATGTATGCCTTCACTTTCGATGAGATAACCAGT
>JAYVSC010000046.1:0-7322 GCA_043775705.1 Spirochaetales bacterium
AAGCAGACTGAAGTTGTAACCGTTGACGCCAAGAACGTTAAGGCTGCTCTTGTAGATTCAGGATACTATCCTGCTTCTGACTTCACCGGTCTTAAATAAGTAACAGTTAGTAAACAAGGGCCGTTTTCTTCTTCGGGAGGGAACGGCCTCTTGTTTATTTATTCCAGGAAGAAAAATTGAAGGGGAAACCATGAGTAAGACCATTCTGGAAATGTCGCATATCACAAAGGAATTCCCGGGAGTGAAGGCGCTTGATGAGGTAACCTTTAAGGTTGAAGAGGGCGAAATTCACTGTCTGGTCGGCGAAAATGGCGCCGGAAAATCAACCTTGATGAAGGTGTTAAGTGGTGTTTATCCCCATGGATCCTATTCAGGTGATATTATTATTGACGGAAAAATACAGCAATATTCTTCGATTCGCGACAGTGAACACGCGGGACTGGCTATTATTTATCAGGAACTGGCACTAATTCCCGATTTGTCTGTATACGAAAATATTTACCTTGGAAACGAACAAAAAAAAGGCTCAACAATCGATTGGAATGAAACAATCCGCAAAGCCAAGATTCAGCTGGATAAAGTAGGTCTTAAAGTTGACCCGAGCATGAAAATCCGGAATCTTGGAGTCGGCAAGCAGCAGCTTATCGAAATTGCCAAAGCACTCAGCAAAGACATACGCATTCTGATACTGGACGAACCTACCGCAGCATTGAATGATGATGATAGTGATAATCTCCTAAATCTGATTCTGGAATTGAAGAAACAGGGCGTAACCAGCATCATGATTTCGCATAAACTGAAAGAAGTCCTGAAAATCGCCGACACCGTAACCATTCTTCGCGATGGAAAGACCGTCAACACGCTCAAACGGGCGGAACTGCACGAAGACATTATTATCAAGAACATGGTCGGACGCGAAATAGAAAATATTTTCCCAAAACGGCAGAACAAGGCAATCGGTGATATTCGGCTGGAAGTAAAGAACTGGAATGCCTATGACTTTGCGGTTAGCCGCCAAATACTTACCGATGTGAACATCAATGTAAGAAAGGGCGAAATTCTGGGAATAGCAGGTTTGATGGGCGCCGGACGCACCGAATTCGCGCTGAGTATTTTTGGAAACTCGAAAAACTACAAGGTTTCGGGTGACTTGTTTATTGACGGCAAGAAGACTGAAATAAAGCACCCGCTGGACGCAATCAAGGCGGGCCTCGCGTATGTATCGGAAGACCGCAAACGGGATGGCCTTATTCTGGATCAGGATGTAAAGCAGAACCTCTCGATAGTAAGCCTTAAAAACTTGGTAAAGAATTTCGTAATCAACAAGAATGAAGAAATACGGATCGCTGAAACCTATCGGAAAAATCTGAAAATAAAGACTCCCTCGGTTGAGGCCCAGGTACGCAAGCTCAGCGGAGGAAATCAGCAGAAGGTTTCTCTCGGTAAATGGCTGCTTTCAGATCCGGACATCCTTATTCTTGATGAGCCGACTCGGGGTATCGACGTCGGCGCAAAATATGAAATATACACAATCATGAACAAGCTCGTAGAAGAAGGCATGAGTATCATAATGATCTCCTCGGAGCTGCCTGAAGTACTTGGTATGAGTGATCGTATTTATGTAGTATGCGAAGGACGGGTAACAGGCGAAATTTCCGGTAGCGATGCTACCCAGGAAAAAATTATGAAAATGGCAACGGTGTAATAGAGGGGGTTTTTATGAATATCAGAGTACTGAAACAGAACGCTAGAGATTATGGAATGTATATCGCGCTGCTGGTTATCATGGTCACATTCACCATTTTGACCGGCGGAATATTCATGTCACCCCGTAACTTGAGTAATCTGTTTGATCAAACAGGTTACGTCGCGGTTCTCGCCGTGGGTATGACCTTGATAATTATTATCAGGCATATCGACCTTTCTGTCGGATTCGTTGCCGGATTTCTCGGCGCGGTTGCCGCCGTTCTGCTTAAAATGGGCGTGGGACTTCCGATCGTTCTGGCATGCACGATTATTGTCGGTGCGATCATCGGTATCTACCATGGATGGCTCGTCGCTTCCATGGGCGTTCCCTCGTTCGTCGCGTCGCTTGCAGGTATGTTTATTTTCCGCGGCGCGCTGCTGCGCATCACGGAAGGAACCGGAACAATCATTGTTGAAAGTCCCTTTTTCAATGCGCTTGGAAACGGTTTTATTCCCGATGTGTTCAAGGGTTTAATCTCAATAGAAAAAGTTCACGTGCTGACTATCGTGATCGGCATGGTCGCGGTTGTCGCGTTTATAATCGGTGAACTGCGCGTAAGGGGCCAGAAGAAAAAATACAACTTTGAGGATTCAACCCTCGATATGTTTATCGGCAAGCTGCTTTTTATCTCTGCCCTGATCCTGTTTTTCTGCTGGAAGCTCTCGCAGTACAATGGTATTTCCTGGACAGTGGTAATCGTGATCGTAATCGTCGGCGCCTATCATTTCTTCATGAACAACACGGTGCTCGGCCGTCATGTCTACGCTATCGGCGGAAACCCCGAAGCCGCGGAACTCAGCGGCATCAAGGTAAAGGCGGTTACGTATTTCGTGTTTGTCTCGATGAGTGCCCTGGCCGCCCTGGCCGGTATCATGTTCACTGCGCGTCTCCAGTCCGCGACCACTACGGCAGGAACGGGTTTCGAGCTTGATGCGATCGCATCCGCCTATGTCGGCGGCGTATCCGCGGCGGGCGGCGTCGGTAAGGTAACCGGAACGATCATCGGTGCTATCGTTATGTCTTCCCTTTCAAACGGCATGAACCTTGTCGGAGTGGGAATATCCTATCAGTACATAGTCCGTGGACTAATTCTGGTTATTGCGGTATTATTCGATATCCAATCAAGAAGGGTTAAGATCTGATTCAATGAGAAAGCCAAACTCGCTGCGTAACGTAATATTGATTCCTATAGCTGCCGGGCTTATTTTGTTCGGCATCAGCATTGTGTTGTTTTCCCTGCAAATAATACAAAAACAGGTAGGCAGTTACGTAGCGGGTGACCTTCAGGAAAAAACGAACGCGTTTATGGCCGATTTTGCCCGCCGCGGGCCGGCCCTCGCGGACATGCTCAAGGTATTTGACGATTCAGACAATATCAAAAAAATATTCATCCAGAAAAACAATACGGCGGGCTTTTCTTTCGCCCAAAACGCCATGAAGTCCCTTAAAGTTGATTTTCTGTTTCTTCTCGATGCGGACGGCCTAGTGATCGCCCGCGGCAATGACGAAACCAATTTCGGCGACGATCTGACCGGGCGTCCCTCTGTGCAGAAGGCGCTCGATACCAAATTACCCTTTATCAGCGTGGAAATGGATTCTATGCTCGGCCTTTCGCTGGTTGTCGCGAAGCCGATATCCGGTCCTTCGGGTTTAAACGGATTGATCCTCGCGGGTTATCGCCTCGGCAGCAACGAGGCAATGGACAGCTATAAGGCAATGTTCAGCGCCGAGTTTACCGCATTTATGTATGATACAAGGATCGCGACCACCATCCTCGGCTCAGACGGACAGCGGATCGTCGGCTCAAAAATGGCCAACACCAAGATTGAAGAAACGCTTACCCTTCAAGGCGAGCCTTATTCGGGTATCAACATGATTAACGGCAAACCCTATATGGTCTCCTATCTTCCGATCAAAAATGCTCAGGACAGCGTTCTCGGTGTTATCGCCATGGCCATGCCCCAGGAAATCCTGCTCAAGACCGCCCGGACCGTCGGAACCGCCATCGCGGTAATGGTCTTTATTTTCGCGCTGTTCCTTGTGGCGACCTTTACCCTTTTGCTCAATAATTTCGTTATACGTCCCCTTGCGAAAGCCAAAAAGGCAATGCACGAGATTGCCTCCGGAAACGGGGACCTGACCCGCCGGATTGACGTGCACAATAATACCGAGATAGGCCAGCTTATTTCGGACGTGAACCGCTTTATCGAAATGCTCAAGAAAATTATTATCGACCTGAAGTCGCGGCAGAATGAATTGACCGGCATAAGCGAGTCAATGACCTCAATGTCGGTGCAGAGCGCAAGCTCGATCACTGAGATTATGGCCAATATCGAGAGCGTGCATAGACAATCCTCGCAGCAGATGGAAAGCGTGAGCGAGACGGAACGCGCCATAAATAAATCCAACGAGAGAATTACCTCGCTGGGATCGGTGATTTCCACGCAGGTAAGTTTTATTCATGAATCTTCGGCCTCGATCGAGAAAATGATCGAGAAGCTGAACCTCGTTTCCTCAAGCGTCAGACAGATGTCTTCCCAGTTCGGCACTCTTGAAAAAGTCACCGACGCAGGCCAGCAAAAGCAGGCTATCGTCAATTCAAAGGTTTCGGATATCGCCGAGCAGTCGAGACTGCTGAAAGAGGCCAATGACGTGATCGCGAAAATCGCTTCGCAGACGAATCTGCTCGCGATGAACGCGGCGATCGAAGCGGCGCATGCCGGTAAATCCGGCGCGGGCTTTTCCGTCGTCGCGGACGAAATCAGGCATCTCGCGGAGACCTCAAGCGCCCAGTCGAAGACAATCCGGACGGAAATCAAGAATATACAGGCATCAATCGACGAGGTCGTCATTTCCTCCGCGGATTCAAACCGCGCCTTCGAGGAAGTCCTCAGCCAGATTCATATTACCGGGGACCTCGTAACCGACTTTTCATCGGCCATGCAGGTTCAGCAGGATGAGGTCAAGAAGGTCTCCGACTCACTGCGCAAGATGAAGCAGGCATCCGACGACGTGCAGGGCGAATCCGCCGTACTGAGCGCGGAAACGGAGCATGTGCAGAGCGAAGTCAACAAGGTAAAACAGGCAGCGTCTATGATCGAGGCGAGCATGGACGAAATGTCGATCGGCGCCACCGAAATAAATTCATCCGCCCATCATGTTTCAGAGCTTGCCCTTACGACCAAGGACACGGTCCAGCTCATGAACGAAATCGTCGACAAATTTATTATCGAATAAGAAGCTCAGGCAAACCGTATACGTCCTCAACCCCGTCAACCAGAATTCCACCCATACCCAGCGTAAGCGGAAGCGCGAGATCGATATCATATCTGTCTCCGACGGAGAGGCATTGTTCCAGACTGACATTTGCCTGAGCGGCCGCGGTGATAAAGGGCAATGTATGCGGCTTCGACACGCCGGTAGTATCCAGCCCGATCAGGTTCGGGAAGAAAAGAGAGACCCCGAGCGCGGTGAGCGTTTTTCTCGCGGGGAGCACCGGATTGTTCGTGACTGCGATCAGCGTGTAGCGGGAGGAAAGCTTACCCAGTGTTTCAATCAGCGTTTTATCCTCTCCCAGATAATCCGAGGGTTCGATCAGATTTTCCCTCCATTTTATGCTTTCAGTTATGGGTATGCCGAAATGGATCAGGGCATTTCCCAGGCTCATTTTTGTTTTATGGATTTTTTCGATTTCGCTGCGGTGCTCTTCAACCATATCGCGGGTGTCCTCGTATGACTCGTTCCGCAATGAGGCGAAATGCCTGAGCTGAACGGCTATCTGCTCATGGGCATAGGCTGCGTTTGTATAGAGGGTTGAGTCGATATCAAAAATAATGCAGGAAAGGATATCGGGGATTTTATAGATTTTCATAAAGGGCGAATTTCTCCGAGTAATACACATGTTTTTCCGGATCGGGCTCATAGATGCGCTTGATATGCACCATTTGACGGGCTGCCTCTTTCAGGGACGCATACTCGCCGAGAGCGGTAAATCCGATTACCGCATCCCCCATCAGTTCGCCGTCCGGCGTCGCAGTGAGCGCAAATACCGAGCCCGTGATATCCGCTTTCAACTGATTCCATATTTCATTCCGCGCCTGGCCGCCCGACAGATAAAATACAGGGGAAATACCGGTAGCCTTGCGTAGCACCTCAATGCCGGTTCTTACCGAAAACCCGATTTTCTCGACAACTGCGCGGCCCGGATGGAGGGCTTCCCCCGTGAGCGGGAAAATGGGACTCTCCTCGATTTCTTTCATCAAATCCGGATAGGAACGCCCGGTTTGCCCGCTTTCCTTGCGGTATCTGTGGAACATCGCGCCCGTCTCGCTGAGGAGATAGGAAGCGTTCCACAAGCCGTCCATGACCGACGGCAGGGTGCGGATTTGCGGATACCTGAATGCGGTCGAAACGCATACATTCAGACCCTCGCTGGTTCCTGCCCTGTCGCATGCTTTCCCCGCTTCGAGTGCGCCCGTTCCGATCAGCGCGACGATAAAATCGGGACCGCCGGCTATCACCGGAACCCCCGCAGACAGAAAGGGAAACCGTCCGTCCGTAACTCCATTTATCGATGCGGGAAACACAAAGGGCGGAAGTTTTGAACCGTCGAGGGTAACGGCCTCAAGGTCTTTTCTGGTCCAGTATGCCCGCTCGAAGCGGCTTTCCGGAAGGATGGTGACGGCGTTCCCCGTAAGGCAGTAGATGAGATATTCCGGACCGGAAAAAATCCACTTCGCGTTTTCGTAGCCTTCGGGATTTTGGTCGCGGAAGGCCTTGAGCCGGGGGATGAATATTGAGGGGTTTTCCGGGGATTCCCCGGCAACCGAGCCTTTGCCGGCCTGAGCTGTCTTTCCATGCCCAATATTGATTGGATCATTCCATAGGAGAAGGGCGAGCGGCTCGTCCTTTTTGCCAACGCTGACAAGCGTCGGTCCGTTGCCCGAGATCACGAGAGCTCCCAAATCGGGCGGAGGAGCGAGAATGCGCAGGGCATCGGCGAACGCATCCAGCCAGTCCTTCGCCATGCGCTTGCCTGAGGGAAACCGGCAGCGGGCGTCGGAAAGAACCGTACCCGTCATGTCGATAAGAGATGCCTTCAATGACGAGGTGCCGATATCAACGGCAAGAATGACTTTATTCATTATTCTGTTTCGGGGGCTTTATCCTGCCTGACGAGCTTTTCAATGATATTCCGGTTATCGAGCAGATCGCTTAATGACTGGTTATGATGGAGCCGTGATATTACCTGGGCGAAGAGGCCCGATACGTTCGTCTTGATGTACCATTCTTTGGTAAGCAGTTTTTCGTGATATACCGCGTTCGTTCCGATAATCCTGAAAAAATTGCCCTTCGCGTAGGCTTCATCGAACTGCTCGATCGCGTTTCCGTTGAAAAAGGGCAAGCTGATGGCGGCGATAACCTTAGTGGCACCCTGTTCCTTGAGGAACTCCATAGCCTTTAAAAGGGTGCCGCCGGTGCCGAGCATGTCGTCGGCGAGGAAAGCGACCTTTCCCTTGACGTCACCGAGAAGCTTGACGCTCATGATATTGGTGGACTGCGCGTTTTGCGTAAT
>JAYVSC010000047.1:0-4912 GCA_043775705.1 Spirochaetales bacterium
AATGAAAATCTCGATTCCTATGTTCCCCTTGACCCCTCAAAGATGAGCTCCTTGGAGCAATTGATGAGCGGCAAAAAAGGTTTTATCTGGCTCAAGAAAGAATTTACTGTTCCTGCTTCCCTTGCGAACAAGGACCTCTCCTGCTACCTCGGGCGGATTACCATGGCTGACCGCACCTGGCTGAACGGGATATTCATCGGCGGCGAGGGGAGTCCTCTTCCCGACTCCCTGAGCGAGTGGAACAAGGTGCGCCTCTATCCCGTTCCTTCCGTCGCGCTTGAGGACGGCGTAAACACCCTTTTGGTGCAGATCCGCGTCGACCATGAGGGCGCCATCGTGTCGAATCCCTTTATCGGCACGAGGGAAGACGCGCGCTTTGCCGCGCTGACGGAAACCTTTTGGAACTCGACCATCAACCTGCTGTGCGCGGCAATAATGATCATCATTGCCGGCTATCACTTTCTTCTATATATCAAACGTCCCGTCGAGCGGGAGAATCTCCTGTTTTCCCTTATAAACATGGTAACCGCAGTCTACCTTTCCAATTTTTACATCACCGAGCTTCCCGGAATGCCGATGGCCGGATTCTCCTTTCTCTGGTTCCAGAAAATAGTCGCGAACGCGATGACCTTCATTGTAGCCTTCATGATTGCCTCCTTTATCAGGGAATTTCTCGGACGGAAAGAGCATGTGGCGGTACTGGGTCTTCGTTTTCTCTGCATGGCCGTTCCCCTTATTTTCGTGTTCATGGCGCCCGATTATGGATCCCTCCGGGACATGCGCCTCTGGACCCAGCTTTTTATTCTTCCGCCCCTTGTGTACATCATGTATATGGCGGTCAATTCGCTTCTCCGGAAAAACAGGGATTCGGCTGCGCTTTTGTGGGGACTTTCCCCTCTCGTAATCTCGGTGCTTCTTGACATAGCCCTGCATCAGGGACTCAAGATGTACAGCCTTCCCTACATAACGAGTCTCGGCTGGCAGATGGTTGTCCTGAGCCTTCTGTTTGTGCTTGCCAGCCGTTTTGCCCGCGCCAGGACGGAAGTCGAAGTCCTGAACGTCGACCTCGAAAAAAAGGTTGCCTTGCGCACCATCGAACTTTTGGACGCGAACGTGAAAATGAAGCTCACGAACGAGGATCTTGAGGACGCGCGGACAAAAGCGGACAGGGATATGAGAATGGCCGCCTTCGTCCAGCAGAGTTTTTTCCCGCGGAAAGCCCCGCTCGTCAGCGGCTGGGACATTGCCTTCGCATTCAAGCCCATGTCGGGCGTGTCGGGCGACCTTTATGATTTTTACGTGGACAAGGACGAGCTTCACGGCATCAGCCTTTTCGACGTGTCGGGCCACGGTATCGCCGCGGGCCTTGTCACCATGCTCGCGAAAACGATTATCTACCGGCAGTTTTACGAGGGCTTCAGCTCGATACTGTCAAACGTGATGTCCATGATAGACAGAAAAATCATCCAGGAAAAGGGCGATATCGAGAATTACCTGACCGGCATGATTCTGCGCATTTCGAAAAACAAGATTGAATACGTGAGCGCGGGTCATCCCGAGCTTCTGTACCGGAGCGGCAAGAACGCGTCCGTCCGTCCCGTTTCGATCGAGGGAAAGGATTCCAGGGGCCGCATGCTCGGCATCGACGGTCTTTCGGAAGGCTACACCGCCATCGGATTTTCCCTGCACGAAGAGGACAGTCTTCTGCTGTTTACGGACTGCCTCCCTGACGCGCGGAACGGCAAGGGCGAGGATTTCGGCCTTGAGCGGATAAGGGACGCCTTCTCCCGCTCCGGAGAAGGACTTGCCCAGGACAAGCTGGATTATGTCATGAACGCTTTTCATTCATTTCTGGGCGACGTGCCGCTCAGCGATGACCTGACCGTCATTGTTCTGCAGAAAACAAACCGCAATAAGGAAGCAGTCTCACTGGACCTTCAGGGACTGGATCAGGGATAAGGTCCATTTCTCAATCGCTTTCGGATCGAAGATACTTAAGGGCGCGTCTTTTTTGATTTTAAATATAAAGCGCATGGGTGCGGGGAGGAATGAATCAATCCGGCCCCCGAATATCCCGGTCTTTATCGCCTTGATTCTGCTGCCGGCGGTTTCGAGGGTTTTAGCGATAGCCTTTTGCCAAAAGCTCCCCCCGGTAAAGTAAATGTATGAAAGGCAGAACACGGCGGTCTTTTTCTCCCGCAGCGCCGACTCCCAAGTTTCCGTAAACTGCACGGCCTGCGGAACCCACTGCATGCCGTTGATGGGCGCGCCGATGACAACCGCGTCATATTGTTCGATGCCGGTAACTTCCGCAAGAGGCAGCAGATCGACCGTATAGCCGTTTTTCTTGAGCGTTGCGGAAATTATTCCGGAGGCCTCGCTCGTGGAGCCGGTTTTGGTATGATAGCAGACAAGTATTTTATTCATTTTGTTCTCCTGCGCCATTATACCCCCGCGCACCGGAAAAAAGCAAATCCGGGATTACTGCTTTTAATTTTCTTCCCGAATTCGCCCAATATATGATAATATATCCCATGCTTATTTCATTGACGAACAGAATGATAGAAGTAGAAGATCCTTCCTCGGGGGAACGGAACTCGCTCCTCCTGGAGCTTGAGGATAACGGAACGGTCGTGATTACCGACGCGGAATCGGATATTCCCCGTTTTATCAAACGCGTCAAAATGACAAAATTCCCGACGGATGCGCTTATCTGCGCCGAAATTTCCCGGGTGCTGGGCGGAAAGCGGGTTCTCGTCAGTTCCCGCGAAACCAGCCTCGAGCTTGATTCTTCTGCCCTTGCCGGACTTAAAAAAATGCCCGTCGATATCTTCGACAATGTGTATCTGGACGAAGTAAAAAGCGATGCTCTCATACTCTGCGTTGACATCCGCAACTTCAGCGATTTTCTGTGCATGAACAAGGAAGAGACCGTTTTCAAATTGATCAAGGATTTTACGTCGAATTTCCTTTCATGCGTCAATCAGTTCGGCTACGGCTGTTCCTACTATAAATTGATGGGGGACGGCGCCTTTATTATATGGGACAGCCTGAACGCGCAGTCGGTGAGCGAAGCCCTCCTTATTTTCGATACCTACGTGGATTTTGTGAACGAGGAATTATTCAAACCGTACGAGGGGCTTGCACTTGCCGGCGCGCTGGTAACCGAAAAGGTTTTCAAGTATGAAATCTCGGCGGAGACCTCGCAGCTCAAATACCGGGACTATATCGGGTACGGCATCAATCTGGTCTGCCGTCTGCAAACCCTTGCGCGGAAGGACCAGCTCGTGATCAACCATGCGCTTGCCCGCTCCGGCCTCGTGCCCTATGAAACGACGAAAAGCTCCGACTATCTCGGGGATCTTCATCTTCTCAAGGGTCTGAGGGAGGAAGACTGCGATGAGGTTCTTTTTTACAAGAGCGAAAGATAACTATTCAAACGTAGGGGAAGAATTTTTTGTCCTCAATCAGCATATGCTGGTCAACCACCTCATAGGCAATAAAATTGTAAAGCTCCTTCAGGCTCAGCGCGTCCCGGCGGTATCGTTCCGCTAGTTTGGCCGCTTTTGAGCTCAGTTCTTCATGACAATGCATGTGCTCTTCAACCAAGGGAAATTCCGCTTCATGAAGAATTTCTTCCTCATACCGGAAGTGGGCGGAAATATCCAGGAGGAGAGTGTCAAGCAGCTTCCCGCATTCCGTCCCTGTCTGGTTTTCTCTCACCGCTTTCAGGAGTGCATTCGAGACAAAAAAAAGATTTTTATGCTGGTCATTGATCGTCGTATTGCCGCATTCATAATTGGTATACCAGACAAGCGCTTCCGCTTCCGGCTTCGTGTCGATCCAGTTCCTGTCCGTTTCTACCCTGTTTCGTCCGTTTCTTTTCGCCATGTACAAGGCCCTGTCCGCGGCCTCTATTGCCTGTTCAGGGCTCGAGAGGTTGGAGGCGGATACAGTGGCTACCCCCAGGCTTATGGTTACACTTGCTGCGGTGAGGGAGTCGCCGTGGGGAATTGCGAGGCCCTCGACCGTTTTGCGTAAATGTTCCGCCAGGGCCATAGCTCCCTGGTTGTCGGTCTCCGGCAGTATCACGAGGAATTCCTCTCCTCCATACCGGGCGACTATGTCGGGTGCGCGGGCAACGGCCGAACGGAATGAATCGGCAATCTGCCTCAGGCAGTCATCCCCGGCGACATGTCCGTACAGATCGTTGAATTTCTTGAAATGATCGATATCGATCATGATCAGCGACAGGAGCGATGCGGATCTTTTCAGCCGGTAAAATTCCCTGGCAAGGGCTTCGTCCAGAAACCTGCGGTTGGCCAGGCCCGTCAAGCCGTCGGACAGCGCGTTTTTTTCGGCGAAGTTTTTTTCCATTTCCAGCTGGCGGATAAGATCATGAATTTGCTGAGCGGATTTTTTCTGCTCGGTAATGTCACGGGTGACGCTTATAATGTGGGCTTCCTGGTGCAGCGGCAGAATTCTTGCGGACATCTGCCCGGTAATGACGCTTCCGTCTTTTCGCCTGAAGTCCGCAATCAAGCCCTCGCAAAAACTGCTTTCTTGCAGTCTTTCAATAAGCTTATCCCGGTCAGCGGCTTTCTGCCATATACTGATAAGGCCGCTCGTTTTTCCGATGATATTCGACCGGGAATACCCCGTGAGTGCGGTGAAACCCTCATTGATCTCGATATAGGCGCCGTCGCTTACACGGGTTATGGAGACGGCATCAGGGCTTGTGTTGAAAATAAGCTCCCGATTCGTCTGGTCTTCGTGGTTTTCCGCGAGCAGCTGGTAATTTACCAGCAGAATGAAACCGAATGTCCACAGTGAAGAACTAATCAGTATCGCCAGATGGAACAGGTTTTCAAGAAGGGTAACGGGCAGTATGGCTTGAACTGAGGGGGACACA
>JAYVSC010000048.1:0-17414 GCA_043775705.1 Spirochaetales bacterium
AAAAGGCGGTCGAGATTTTCCAGGCTAACCCCGCGATCGATCTCGTCCTTCTGGATATTGACCTCGGGGACGGTATTGACGGAACGGAAACAGCGACCAGGATCCTGAAAGCCCGCGATATACCCATAGTGTTTTTATCAAGCCATTCCGAGCCGGAGATCGTGGAACAGACCGAAAAAATATCGTCCTACGGCTACGTGGCGAAAAACTCGAAGATAACGATCCTTGATGCCTCGATAAAGATGGCCTTCAGGCTGTTCGAGGCGAATTGGAAAATAGTGGAAAAGGAAGTGCTGTTCCAGTCTTTTTTTAATTCCGCCCTCGTGGGCACGGCCATCAATTCGAAAGACGGCACCTGGGTTTACGTGAACGACACCCTTTGCGGAATGCTCGGCTATTCCCGGGAAGAGCTTCAGAAATTAAAATGGGCTGACGTGACGCCGGTACACACCGCCGTGACCGAAAGAGAACAAAACAGCGCAGCCCTTAAAAAAAACAATTCCATACTATTCGAGAAAAAATATATCAGGAAGGACGGCTCTCTTATCGACGTATCCGTTTCCACGACGGTTATAAAAAACCCGGACGGAACCATCGCGCATTATTCCTCGATAATTCAGGATATCACCGGGCAAAAGAGGCTGCAGGAAACCGAGGCAAAGGTTGAGAACAGGTACCGCGTGCTTATGGAACTCGCCGTATACGGAATAGTTCTCGGCTCGCATGAGGGCATCGTCACGGACATAAACGAATATATGTGCGACCTGGTAAACATGAAGAGGGAAGATATTATCGGAAAGCATATTTCTCTCTTTCCCTTTACGCCGGAAAGTCTTTCTGAAAGCCCGTTGCGTTTCGATTCGTTGATGAAAGGAGAAATTGTCACCGGCGAGCGGACGCTGGTGCGAGCCGACGGAAAAGAATACCGGATCGAAATGCGGACAAAGATGATGCCGGACGGTACTTATCAGTCCATGTATCATGACATCACCGAAAGAAAGAAAGCGGAAGAAAAAATCCGTATCCTTCTCTCGGAAAAAGAATTGCTCCTGAGGGAAGTGCATCACCGGATTAAAAACAACATGGGCACTATAAGCAGTCTTCTCTCCCTCCAGGCCAATGCATTGAAGGACCCCGCGGCCGTTTCGGCCCTTGAAGACGCGCAAAGCCGGTTGCAGAGCATGATGGTCTTGTACGAAAAACTCTATCAGGGCGAAGAATTTTCCGATATGTCCGTCGCGGATTATCTGCCGGACCTCATTGATGAAATCGTGGGGACATTCCCGAACGCAAAGACTGTAACCGTAAATAAGCAGATCGGAAACTTCTCCCTTGATATAAAAAAAATGCAGCCCCTCGGCATCATCATAAATGAATTGTTGACCAATATCATGAAGCATGCGTTCGATGGAATGGAAGGCGGGATTGTTTCCGTAAACGCATCGGAGAAAGAAGGACAAGTCGTAATAAGCATAGCGGACAACGGCAAAGGCATCGGCGAGCCTCTTGAGTTCAACAATGCAACGGGCTTCGGGCTGATGCTCGTCAGAGGTTTGACAAAGCAGCTTAAGGGCACTATCAGGATTGATAAAAATAATGGCACACAAACGGTTTTGGAGTTTAAAAAATGAATAACGACAACGGACGGAAACTGCTTCTCGTGGAAGACGAGATGATCATTGCTCTCGCATGTAAAAAAAATCTCGAAGAGTTCGGCTACAAGGTGCTCCTTGCAGAGACTGGCGAGAGTGCAATTGCGCTCTGTCTCGGCGGAAATGGAATAGAACTTGTTCTGATGGATATCAATCTGGGGCCGGGTATTGACGGGCCCGAAACGGCAATACGGATATTGAAGACTGCAGATCTTCCGGTTGTTTTTCTGTCGGGCCATGCAGAACAGGAAGTCGTTGTAAAAACGGAGAGTGTTACCTCTTACGGATACGTGGTCAAAAATTCCAGCATCACGGTTTTGGACGCGTCTATCAAAACGGCTTACAGGCTCTTCGAGGCGAACAGGAACCTACTGGAAATTAATGCCAGGCAGAAAGAAATGATATCGAAAAAATTCGATGACCGAAAAAAAGTCGAGGGGGAAATGCAGGAGGCCAATGACCGGCTCCGTGTTCTATCCGTGGCAATAGAGCAAAGCCCCGTCACCACCGTTATTACGGACTTCGAGGGACTCATCGAGTACGTGAATCCCAAATTTACCGATATCACCGGATATTCGGCGGAAGAGGCGATAGGTAATAACCCGAGAATTTTGAAAAACCCGGAAAAAGCAAGTTCCGAGTATAAGGAATTATGGGATACCATCCTTTCCGGCCGGAACTGGCATGGGGTTTTTCACAATAAAAAGAAAAATGGCGATTTTTACTGGGAATCCGCGGTTATTTCCCCGGTGAAAAACCAGGACGGGCGCATTGCCCACTTTCTTGCGATCAAGGAGGATATCACCGACCGGAAGATTGCAGAAGAACGGATACAAAACCTGCTTTCAGAGAAAGAGCTGATTCTCAGAGAAGTCCATCACCGGATCAAAAACAATATGAATACCATATACGGCCTTCTTCTCCTTCAGGCCCACACTCTGAAGGACGCCGTCTCCATTCATGCCCTTGAAGATGCCGCCAATCGGGTACACAGTATGATGCTTTTATATACCAAGCTGTATCAGGCGGCTGATTTCAGTGAATTGTCCGTTTCCCAGTATCTGCCGTCTCTGATTGATGAAATAATCCGGAATTTCCCGAATAACTCATCGGTCAGGATAGAGACAAAAATCGATGACATTGTGCTCCATGTACAAAAGCTGCAGCCTCTCGGCATTATCATCAACGAGCTGCTTACCAACATCATGAAGTACGCCTTTGCCGGCAGGGATGACGGATTGATTACCCTTTCCGCATCCCTGCGGGAAAATCACGTGACAATAGAGCTTGCAGACAACGGAAACGGCATGCCCGAGAGCGTAAGTTTTGCCAAATCCACCGGATTCGGCCTGGTTCTTGTTTCGGGCTTGATAAAACAGATCGAAGGAACTATCAGAATCGAGCGGGAGAAGGGAACACGCATAATAATGGAATTCGAAAGGTAAATAGCGTAGTATTTAATCGACGGGAGAACCATAGATGGGCGAAGACACTAAAAAAATGATTCTCCTGGTCGAAGACGAAATAATGATCGCCCAGGCCCAAAAAGCGGCCCTTGAAAAAATCGGTTATTCTGTCATTTTGGCCGAAACCGGCGAAATAGCCTTAGATATTTTTCAGCATACAATCGAAATCGACCTGGTACTCATGGATATTGATTTGGGGGAAGGTTGCGACGGGACCGAAACGGCCTCCGAGATGCTTAAAGTGCGGAATGTGCCCGTCGTGTTTCTTTCAAGCCATACCGAAAGCGCTCTGGTTAAAAAGACGGAAAACAGCACTTCCTATGGATATGTCGTAAAAAACTCGAAAATTACCGTACTTGATGCCTCGATAAAAACGGCCTTCAAGCTGTTCGATATGAATAAAAGACTTCTGCTGAGCGAGGAATCCCTTTCCATAACCCTGCAGTCGATAGGGGATGCGGTAATAGCGACCGATATAACAGGCGCAATTACGAAAATGAACAAGACCGCCGAACGCTTGACCGGCTGGGCTTTTTGCGAGGCGGAAAATAAAGCGCTTCTTTCGGTATTTAGAATCGTCAATTCCGAGACCAGGGAAGTATTGAAAAATCCGGTCGTTCAAGTCCTTGAAAGGGGAGAAATAATCGCTCTTTCGAATCATACGGTTTTAATAAGCCGAACCGGCGAGGAATACCAGATTGCTGACAGCGCGGCTCCTATCCGCGACAGCCAGGGACAAATAAGGGGCGTAATCCTGGTTTTTTCGGATGTGACTGAAAAATACGAGGCAGAGCGGCTTCTGCGCGAATCCTTTTTCGACCTGAAGCACAGCCAAACGATCGCGCATACCAGCAGCTGGAAACTGACCCTCGCAACGGGTGCGTTCACTGTTTCGGAAGAAGGTCTGCGGATGTTCGGGTTCGTACCCGGCACAAAACCGACCTTCTCCGATTTTATGTCGTGCCTCTCGGAGGAGGACCGGCAGAGGTCAACAGATTTGTTCAAAACGTCTGTTCAAACCGCCCAGCCCTTCAGCATCGAGACGAGGATTGCCAGGAAGAATACCGGTGAAATCCGGATTATAATTACCAATGTGGAAATTCAGTTTGACATAGAAGGCCATCCCCTGTCCCTGATGGGAACAAACCAGGACATCACCGAGCGCAAGCAGGTAGAGGACAAGCTGAGGGAAAGCGAGGAGCGCTACAAGCGGATCACCGCGGGACTTAACGACTATTTGTACACCGTGAAAGTCAAAAACGGCCATCCTGTCGAGACTGTGCACAATGAAGCATGCTTTGCGATTACCGGCTATACGATAGACGATTTTTCATGGGACCCCTATCTCTGGATAAATATGGTGGTTCCGGAAGAAAGGGAAATGGTCGCAGGCCGCTTCAAGAAAATTCTTGAGGGAAACGACTTGCCTACCTTCGAGCACCGCATTATCTGCAAGGACGGGACTATCCGCTGGATCAGCGACACATCGATTCCCAAATACGATTCGAAGGGTTCCATTGTTTCCTATGACGGCGTCATCAAGGATATCTCCGAGAGAAAGAAAGCCGAGGAGCAGATCAAGGCGCTTCTAGTCGAGAAGGAACTGATTCTCAAGGAAGTGCATCACCGCATCAAGAACAACATGAACACCATCAACAGCCTGCTCAATCTGCAGGCTGGAACGCTCAAGGACAAGGCCGCGATTACCGCACTCGAGGACGCGGGGCGCAGGGTCAGAAGCATGATGCTGCTCTACGATAAACTGTACCGGTCCGAGCTGTTCAATGACATGTCCACCGCTCAGTACCTGCCGTCTCTGGTAGATGAAATTATCGTGAACTTCCCGAACTCCAGATCAGTGACCGTGGTGAAAAAAATCGATGATATCACGATGGACATCAAGAAACTGCAGTCACTCGGCATCATCATAAACGAGCTGCTGACCAATATCATGAAATACGCATTCGTCGGCCGAAGCTTAGGTGAGATTACCGTTTCCGCGAATCGGATCGGGAACAATGTCTCGATTATTATCGGCGATAACGGGAATGGACTGCCCGAGACGGTCGACTTTGAGCACTCGACGGGATTCGGACTTATGCTTGTTGGCGTCCTGACGAAACAGTTAATGGGAAATTTACGCATCGATCGCGGAAACGGTACGAGAATAATTCTTGAATTCGGGATTTAAGGGGCATATGGGATGAACAGGAGTATTCTATGAAAAATATCGATGATAATCAAAAAACGCTGCTGCTTGTGGAAGATGAGGCTATAATTGCATTGACGGAAAAGATGGCTCTCGAGAAAAACGGCTACAACATTCTTGTTGCGAACTCGGGCGAGAAGGCGATTGAACTGTTCACGAAGAACGGGCATATCGATCTCGTTCTCATGGATAACGATCTCGGAGAGGGTCTGGACGGCGCTGAAACCGCATCGGCAATATTCAAGCTAAGGTCGGTTCCGATTGTTTTTCTCTCGAGCCACACGGATCCGGAAATCATCGAAAAAATAGAACAGACGACTTCCTACGGCTATGTGGTCAAGGATTCCGGAATTTCCCTGTTGGTGGCATCCGTGAAAATGGCGTTCCGCCTTTTCGAGGCGAAGACCGAGATCAAGGCGAAGAACGACGAGCTGGTCCTGCTGAACAGGGAACTGATTTCTACCATCCAGCAGATGGAGGCCGCCAATGACGACCTGATCGAAACCAATCAGGAATTGACTGCGACGGACGAGAATCTGTGGCATACCCTGGAAGTGCTGAAGAGAAGCGAGGCACAGTTGCGCACGACCCAGGAAGCAACCATCAGCAGCATGGCCATCCTCTCCGAATTCCGCGATACCGATACCGGCTCGCATATCCAGCGCACGAAACTCTACGTGAAGCTGATGCTCGAAAAGATGGGTACGAATGTGCCCTATCCTGCGGAAATTGTGGAGCTTATATGGCATTCGGCTCCTCTTCATGATATCGGAAAAATCGCGATTCCCGACAGCATACTGCTGAAGACCGCCCGCCTTACGAGCGATGAATTCGAGATAATGAAAAAGCATTCTATTTACGGCAGCGACGCGATCAAGCGGACAAAGGAAGTGCTCGCGGGCAATTCCTTCCTGGATTTCGCAAGCGAGATCGCGGAATTCCATCATGAGAAATGGGACGGCTCGGGGTACCCCCACGGCCTCCGCGGCTTCGCTATTCCCCTGAGTGCCAGAATTATGGCGATTGCCGATGTCTATGATGCGTGTATTTCCGAGCGGCCATACAAGGCGCCTATTGCGCACTTGGATGTCGTAAAAATAATCCATGAAGGGGCAGGAACCCATTTTGACCCCGAACTGGTGCGTCTGTTCGAGGAGAACAATGAAGAGTTCAATTTGATCGGTATGCAGTACAAGGATATCAGCATCGAATTGCCCGGCTGAAAAATATTCCAGCCGGGGGTATGTGCAGGAGACGTCATTCAGCTACCAGATGGTTTCACCGAATGACTTTAAAAACCCTGTCAGCTCGGAGGCCATCTCCCTGTGCTCTGCTATCCGCAGGTGGCCCGGCGTTCCCCTTCCGTTCCTCGCGAACCGGTACCGGACAACGCGATCATCCTTGAGCGAAGAGACCATTTCGTCCAGAGCGCCGTCCCAGCCTTCTTCGTGGTTGAGCAGCGTGGTTATGACCACGAAAAAAACGTTCGGATATTTCAGGCGAAGGTTTTTCATTATGAGCGCATACGCGTCTATCCAGATTTTTCTTTTTTTTGCGTCGGTGCTGATATAGTCAGCCGGATAACTGTCGTTCTGGCCGAGGGCCATGATGACAACGTGGGGCGTCCAAGAGGCAAAATCCCAGCTTGTGCAGGGACCGAGTTCCGGATTATAGCGCAGCTTGTCCCAGGTCGAGACAAGGCCCACCTTTCCATTTACAAAATAACCCGTATCGTCCAGAACGGCAATTCCGCCCTGAGAGTCATTGTGTATTTCAGCGCCGAGATTTCTCGCGCTGAGCATCGCGTAGGAATGCCAGCTGTTCGAGAATTTACCTTGATGCCCCTCGGGGTCAACCATGCCTATATATTCAAATGCCTCGCACACTTCACCTGCCGAAACGGAATCGCCATAGCATTCAATCCTGCGCTCCGGTCGTGTTCCCAAAGGGATTGCTTCGGCGCCGTCATCAAGCAGCATGCCGAAAAAATCGAAATAGTGGCATCCGCCCGCGGCTCTTTTCCATAGGATGAGTTCATGCCTTCCTGCGGAAAGATTGTCCGCAAGCAGGCAGTCCCTGACTTCTGCGTCTGTCGACAGCAGGACCTTGCCCTCTTTTCCGTCAATGAGAAACCCGAGGGCATTTTCATCGCACTGGTACAGATTGCGCACGCGGAGGGCTGCGCTTGTGCCGGTGAATGCGACATGGATGGAACTTCCCGGATAGATAAACGAGGGACATATAGGATTGGAAAAGTCGATGCGCCCCGTGTACCGGAAAGCCTGATGTGTCGAATCGATGAATTGCATTTTTTCTCTCCTGTATATCATGAAACGAGAAAGCCCAGAATCGAGACAGGTCCGTCCGCTTCAAGCAGCAGATTATGGACGGCGCTTTTTTCTGAATGGATAATTTCTATTGTTTCGGCATAATCTCCCCAGCCGCCCGGGAAAAAAGTTTCAACAGAGATTTTTTCGGGAGAAAGAATGGTGAGAGTGCCGCTGCCCTCTTGTGTGGTTTTCTTGTACAAAACACTGATATTGGCACCTTCTACGGCAAGCCCAAGGGTTCCCCCTCCCTTTCTGCATTTCCAGCCGTCGGCAAACACCTGGAAGCCCCCGCCGTCCCTGACGAAGCCGCTACTTTTCGACGGGACGAGCGCGGCGGCGTTCAGTATTTTTCCCTGCATATACCGCCGCCCGAATACCGGCGCGGATGGAAACGGCACCGATAAAGACGCCGCAGATGGGGACGTCGCCGGGGCATCTTGAATTTCCTCGAGGAAGGCCGTGATCAGGGATGCCGTCATCCGGTGCCCGGTGTCATTCGGGTGCACCTCGTCCGTCGAGACGTCTTTCCATTGGTATACGTTTTGAGCAAGCAGGCTCCACATAAGGTTGCGGTAGCTGATCATGGGCACCCGGTAACAGCGGCATATTTCCATTTGCTGGTCCTGCACGTTTTTCCCGCCTTCGATTATCATGAAGAGGGACAGAACGGCGGGAGCCGACGGGGCCGCCATCAGGCGGCAGACCAGACTTTCGTAGGACTCCCGAAAGATAAAGGCTTCGGAATCATTGACCGCGAAGTCGAGTACCACGAGATCGGGATTATGGGAGAGGACGTCCCTTTCAACGCGGTGAGCCCCGATGAGGGATGTGGTGGCCCCGACTCCCGCATTGACGCATTTCACGGTACTTGAGGGAAAGCGGCAGCGGAACCAGGCATGAACCAGTTCTACGTAGCGGGTTTCCTTTGACGAGGCGTTGCAGCCTGCGGTGATCGATCCTCCGAGAAAGGCAATCGTTATCGGTTTCCCTTCGGATGCTTTCTTTACCATGGCGTGAAGGCGCGCGGTATCTCCGCCGTCGACTGCGGCGGCGCGGAGCATGTCATGCGCATTCATTTCGAGGGCCTCTTTTCATGAATATAGGAATGACGGGCCCAACCATAACGCGGGACAAAGCGGCTGAGGAAGGCCTTTGCTTTCCATTTGAAGGCCATGAGGGCAAAGCGTTTTCCTCTTTCGATGCAGCGGAGACTGTGGGCAACCACCTCTGCCGGATTCTTGCCGTCAACGACCTGAATCCTTGCGCCCCTTGATGCCACATTCGCGAATTCGGTATCGACGGGGCCGGGGCATACGGTCGCGACGAAAATACCTGAATCGGCAACCTCTGCGGCGAGGGCGGTGCTGAAGCTGAGCACATAGGCTTTCGTTGCTCCGTACACTGCGAAGTTGCCGAGGGGTATGTATCCCGCGAGGCTCGCCACGTTTATCAGGATGGATCCGCTTTGCATGTAGGGGAGTGCAAGACAGCACAGGGCCGTGAGCGAGTAGACGTTTACATCGATCATTTCGAGCTGGCGTTCCATGGCGGTTTCCATGACGGTTCCGTAGGTGCCGAACCCTGCATTGTTGACAAGGGAGTCAATGATAAAGTCTTTTTCCGGGTTGTCGTCCTTCTCCTGCTGTAGAAGCTTTTTGAAAAGGGTGACGCCTTTTACGCCGCTCAAGTCGATTTCGACCACACGGGGAAGAGGTTTTTGGATACCGTGAATATTCTTTCCCTCATGTTCAAGAGAGAGTTCCCGGGAAAGATCCAGCAGCTTATCCTTGCGCCTCGCCAGAATCCAGATTTCGTCCACGCTGCGCGTCCGGGAAAGCTGCAGCGCATACTCCCTGCCGAGACCCGAGCTTGCCCCCGTTACAATACTTATGCGTTTCATACCCCGAGTCTAGCTTTTTTGCACAAAAATTTCTATTAACCCGGGAGCGGGACCAAGGGATGAGGGGGCGTCTTTCCTTATTCGTGTTTGTGGAGTACATTAAAGAAAGGAATAGCATCCATGAGCTTAGAGCGACAACACAAAATAACCCTGAATATACAGTTTTAAATTATTATACCTATCGATTTGATGTAGATCGGCCCGTTTCACCGCATTACCCCGGACGTCTGAATCTGTAAATTCGTTCTCTATTTAAAACATTTCACTTGTTTTTACACGCAAATCAGCCGATACTGGAGATAATGGAGATGCGCTCTCCACAAAGGGATATCAATGAAAAAATTCCTGCTTCTGCTTGTATTACTATTGATCGCAACACCCACCTTTTTTGCCGCGGGCAAAAAAGATACTGTCGACACGCCCGCGAAATCACTGGACAGCTGGCTTGAAACTGTTGATATCAAAGATAAAAAACCCGGAAAATACAATATTTTGGTGACCGCCGAGGATTTGGCCGGAAATCAAGCCCTTGCAGGGCCTTACAATATGTACATTGACCCGAATTCCGACCTTCCCGTTGCCCGTATAACCAACCCCCTTGAACAGATGAGGGTTCCCGGAAATCTGAATATCGTCGGAACCTGTATCGACGACGATGCGGTGGACCATGTGGAGCTGATCATCGACGGCAATGAAACCCCTGTCCGCGCCGAGGGCAAGGAGTTCTGGTCCTATTATCTGGATACAAACGGCCTTTCTGAAGGACCCCATACCATATCTGTATATGGAATCGATATTTTCGGGGTATCCGGAAAACCCTATAACGTTACCTGGAATCTTGACCGCAACCGTCCTGAAACGGAAGTACAGAATATTACGATGGGTACCCTTGTTTCAGGCAAATTCTCGCTTTCCGGAACGGTATCAGACGGAAACGGCATAAAGAGACTTTCCTTTTCCCTCGATAACGGAAAAACCTTCAATCCCGTAGACCTGAAGCTACCGAAAAAGACAAGAGGAAAAGAAACAGCCAGCAGTGCCACATTCAGTCAGGCTATCGACTCGACAAAAATGAAAGACGGACCTTCCGTCTGCTGGTTCAAGGCTGAAGACGGTCAAGGTTCCGAGGGTATATATACATTCCTGTACTTCGTCGACAATACCAAACCGACGGTCAAATTCATTTCGCCGGATCTTACCGAAGCGGTGAACGGCATCTTCTCGGTCACGGGTACCGCGGAAGACATTATCGGCATCGCATCGCTTTCATGGCGGATGGGCAAGCAAACAGGAACTTTTGAACTGGTTAAGGGTAATCCCTACTGGATCAAGGAATTCGATCTCCGCGGACAAAACGTTAAGAGCGTAGAAGTCGAAATCACTGCCACCGATATTGCCAAAAACAAAATAGCGGTAACCCGGAAAATCCTGGTCAATAACCAGGCCGATATTCCCGTACTGAAGATGACCTCTCCCGCAGCCGGTTCCGTCATTGACGGGGATGTGAAGGTGAGCGGTTTTGGGATAGACGATGATGAAATTGCCGGAATCTTTTATTCCCTGGATAAGGGAACGCCGGTCCGTCTTGAATCGAAGGGCGAACTGGGTATAGTGCTCAAGGACCTTTCAACCGGAAAGCACAGCCTTGACATTTGGCCGGTGGATATCAACAACGTACGCGGAGCGAGCGTTGTCGTCCCCTTTGTTTCCATGGGACCGACGCCGAAGATTGTGATAGATCCGGTTGCCGGGGGCAATTCGGAGATCAGCAGTGAAGCGGGCGCCGTGCTCACGGCTTCAGTTTCCTCGCCCCCGGGTCTGAAAAGCATCACGTATTCCATAACGGGGATGGCGGACAAAACCGTGCCAGTCAAACCCGGGGCAACAAGCGCGGCGTTGAAAATTCCGGTAACAGCGGATTTTCCCTATGGACTTCTTTCCCTCGAGATACGCGCGGTCGACATATATGAGCGCGAAACAAAACAAAAACTCAATTTTTATATCACCAATCTGGGTATCCCTCGGGATACCCGTCCTGAATTTTCCGATGAAAAACTGACAGCCTCGGGCGACGTCACGACGGCCGCGAGCGGCAAAATTCCGGCCAGCACGGGGACTGCCGTTGTTACCCTTGAGCGCTTGATGGGCGAGGATATTCCGTTCGTCAACGGCATGAACGTAACCCTTTCAGGTCCGGGCTTTTCCAAGGACAAGCAAAAAGACGGAGCGGTGCGCATCGGCATCGAGTCCCCGGTGCCGGTAACGGGCGTGTCCTGGAGCGTCAACGGCGGAATCGCCGCCAAAATATCGGCCGCGAAAACCGGGCCTACCCATTATGAAGCCCTTCTTTCCCTGAAGGCCCTCCTTCCGGCGGTATGGACCACGATAGACGCGACGGTTACCTTCAAGGATTTATCAAGCCTGTCCGTTTCAGGCCTTATATGCGTGGTCCGTCCCTCTCCCGCGGCAGGAATTTTTGACGACGAGCAGTTCGCATGGGGTTCATCCCCTATGGATTCAAACGGGAATATTCTTCTGTTCGACGGCAGTGCGATAACCGGTTTGTACAACGGCAAAAACGACCGGAGCGCAGCCGACGTCAAATTTGAAAAACCTGTTGCCGGCTTATCCGTTCAGCTCTCCTCGAATACCGTGACGGTTACGGGCACGAAGGACGGCGACTATACCGGCGTCGTTCTCGTCATCACAGACTCTAGCGGAGATACTTTCAAGACCGCTCCTGCGACCTTCATCGTTGACTCAAGTGTGCCTGTCCTGACCGTCGACACGAGCGTCCGGCCCCTCTGGATTCAGAATCAGCTCCCGGTCAAGGGAAGCGCGACTGACGGCCGCGGAATAAAAGCCGTCGAGTATTCCTTTGACGACGGCCAAACCTGGACTTCCTTCCCTGCCGCCGTGTTTGACCAGAAAATCGACATTTCCTCCCTGCCGGACGGCAGGATTGACTTCATGGTGCGCGCGACCGATCTTGTCGGCCGCAACGTTACCGATTCCCGCGTCTTTATTAAAGATACCCTGGAACCCGAAATCGAAACCGTTCTGCCTGCACCCGGAGACGTGGTCAACGGACAAACGCGGATCGCGTTCCGTCTGTCCGACGCAAGCCCGGTTGTCTCGGCCGAATACCGCGCACCCGGCGACCGCGGCCCCAAAGACCGCACCGAGTGGATTCCCATAGAACTGTCTTCCCTGACCAATACCCTTGTGGGTACCAAGGACCAGCCCATATCCGACAAGATGGAATTCCGTTTTACCGACATTGCGGGAAACAGCAGGATCATCGGATCCTATCTTTTTACGATAGACTCCCAGGCCGATCTCCCCATCGTCGAAATCCACGTTCCCTCAGAGTCCGAAGTAATCCGGAAAGACTTTGTCATTTCGGGTGTTGTCTATGACGACGATCAGCCTGCAAAGGTATGGTATAAAATCGATTCGGGCACCTTCACCGAAGTCGCGATCGAGAACAGCTATTCGATTCCCTTCGCCCTGAAAAGCCTGACCGACAACGAGCATACGATTACCCTGTTCGCCGAGGACATCTACGGGGTACGCGGACCGGAAGTGGTCCGGAAAATCCGGGTGTCCCTTGAAGAGCCGAAGGCCGCGGTCACGGCGCCCACATTTGACATGACGAACAAGGGTTTGATCGATATTACCGGCGTCGCCTCCGATAAAAACGGAATTTCGCGGGTCGAGATATCGCTCGACAACGGCAATACATACGATCTTGCGGTCGGCGCTGAATCATGGTCTTACCGCTTCGACTCTCGCGTAATTCAGGACGGGACGCATGTCGTGTTCATCAAGGTCTATGACAACTACGAGACGATGGGCCTGTATTCGAGCCTGATCAATATCGACAATACCGCGCCTTCCATCAAGCTCGAGCTCCCCCTTGACGGAAGCAGAAGCAGCGGCGTGCTCTTCATATCGGGCCAGACTATCGACAACATCGGACTCGATAAAACATCGGCCAAAATCAGCAACATCGAGGCCAAACAGCCCGCAATTCCCGCAGGGCTTTCGGATATCCCCTTCGAAAACGAACTGATAATTTCCCGCGGCCTCGATATATCTTCCCTCCCGGAGGGATTCTATAACCTGGAAGTGCGGGGATTCGACAAGGCCGGAAACATCACGAGAATCTCGCGCAACTTCGAGGTATTCCGCGGAAAAGACCGCAACCGGATTGAATTCCTGTATCCGCTGAACGGCGAAAAAGTGCAGGGTATGTTCAATATCTACGGACGTGTCATCTCTGAAGATCCCGTCAATAACCTTCTTTTATATATTGACGATGTTGACGTTGCAGCGACCGAGCTGACTCCTTCCGGCTATTTCAAATTTACCGTGACTCCCGAGATGATGGCCGACGGAGCGCACAGATTGAACGTGCGCGCGCTCGGCGCGGAGGATAAAATTATCCTTTCCGAAGATCATGTGCTCCTGTATACCTCGAACGGTCCCTGGGTCACCATCGACAACTTTGCGATGGGCGACTTTGCGATAGAGCGGCCCTGGCTCATGGGCACTACCGGCTATTCTTTCACCGAAGAAGAGGTAATCGCGCTCAAAGCGAAAGATACCTCCAAGGAAGCAAGGCGACTATTGCAGGCGAAATCCCTGAAGCAGGTCGAGATCAGCTTTGATAACGGCAAGACTTTCAAGCCGACAGAATCCGGTAAAAAATGGCGATACCGGCTCGAGACCGGCGATCTCTCCGAGGGCTTTCATTTCCTCATCGTGAGATCGACCATGAACAACGGCGAAGTGGCCGTAAGCCGGACGATAGTCCAGATAGACAAGACTTCCCCCTCAATCCGCCTGATATCCCCGGGCGAGGGCGGCCGGTACAACAATGACCTGGTATTCTCGGGTCTCAGCTCCGACGACGTGCAGCTGAACTCGGTGATGCTTTCCCTCCGTCCCGGCGACAAGTCGGCTTACGCGATTCCCTCATTCATCCAGGGACTGTACTTTGACTGGCATTTCTGGGGAGCGACATTGTATGACGTGGGTCTGGGTCTGACCTTCTTCGGCGACAACGTCAAGCTGCAGGGCCAGTTCGGCCAGTTTACCGAGGCACAGCGATTATTGTTCACTACATCCGCGATGCGCTACGGCGGAAACGTGCTCGGCATCAAGCTGCTCGCCAACATCGCGTTTGTCCCGATGGAATTCTTCTTCGGACCCGATTTTTCATGGCTGTCGGCTTCCGGCGCCATCGGCGCGAATTTCTCGTACTTTAGCGAGACCCAGAGCGGAAAGCCCCAGATACTGTCCGCGATGATCGCCCAGGTAGAGTTTCCGCGAATAACCATACCGAAGAGAAAGGTCTTCCGGACCTTCTCGATGTATTCGGAAATGCAGCTCTGGTTCATACCGACCGACGTAAGCTCGGCCGACGTCAACATTCAATCTTTGGTACCGCACTTCACCGGCGGCGTTCGTGTCAATATTTTTTAAGGAAGGTATACAATGAGAAAATTCAAAGCCAGCTTCGCAGGATTCATCCTTTTTGTGCTCGTCGCATCGGGATCTTTTATTACCTGTGATATCGGACTCGGAAACTCCGTTGATACCAAGCCGCCTGCGGTAAGCGTCGAGTATCCTCCGGTCGACGTCGTCATCAAGAACACCTTTGCCATGAGCGGGAAGGCGAGCGACGAAACGTCCTTGAAGGGCGTAAGCGTGTCCCTGACCAATACGGTTGATTTGACGAAAACCTTCGGGCCATACGAAGCCGTCATTGATCCCCTTACCAAGACATGGAAGCTGTTCATAAACAGGAACACCGCCGGCGTTTTCGAAATTCCGGACGGCAGCTATCAGGCGACCATTACGGCGACCGACAATGCGAACCGCAAGAGCATCGCCGCGACCACGTACAAGATTGATAACACTGCGCCTGTGCTGGTGCTTGACCGTCCCTCCTCTTTCGGCAACCCCTTATTGTCAAGTCCCGACAGCTTTGGTTCGGTTCTTAAGGTTACCGGAAGCGCCAATGACGAGAATGCGATCGAAAAACTTGCCTTTACTGTGTATTCCGAGGCCGGTGTCCAGATCGGGACCCCCCTTACATACGAGAATATTTCCGGCGTGGGAATGGATATCACACTCGCCAAATATCTGGATAATCCTTCGGCTGCAGGCTTGTCTGCGGAGGATAAAGACCTCGACCTGAAATACCGTGCACTGTACAATATCGTTACCGGCGGAACGCAGAATTTTTACTGCACGGTAGACGTGTCCGACGAAGCCCGCGAGTTTTCACCTCCTTCCGACGTGGCAAGTACGCTGAATAACCGCGGAAACATCAATTCACGCTACTATATTTATAATATTATTTATCCGACGGTTTTTTCCGCCAACGGCGCGGGCGCTACAATGAAAGACCTGACCGCAATCACAAACGGCACCTTTGTCGATCAAACCAAGGCGAACCAGATTTTGACGATTTTGGACCAATACAAGGTAGTCGCTACTGCCTTGACTACCGGTTCGAGCACCTTCTCCCTGAATCCCGAAAAAAGCCCGAAATTCGAGCTGGTCGGTTTTACTTCGCGGACCTCCCTTCCCGTTCCCCCTGTGTTAGATACAACGATAGTTCCCAATGAATCTTCTATTACGGTACGGATAAACCCGGGCCGTGACCTTGTTCCTCTTGATCTTGCGTCCCTCAAAATTGTGCTGCGTCCCGTGACGGCTGTTCCTCTTGTTCCGGTGAATAGTCAGGACGTCGTTCTGCTTCCTTCCGAAGCTGAATGCGCCGACGCTGCCGCGATCAGTGCCCGAAGCGCCATGCTGAAATCAAGCGGAGGCGCATATCTTGCTTCCCTGCCGATCAAGACGCCGACGAAGCTCAATGTAAATTACGAGGTCCTTGTTTTTGGTCAGGATACTGATGGTGTCATCCTAGACAACCGGGGAGCCCGGTACGGCTTCCTCGTACAGTCAAACAAAAAACCCCCTATAATAAAAATTTACACCGGCCCTGATGCTCTCTCTTCGGTGCAGGATGCTATAACGACTTTTACCGGAGAAGTAGAAACCGAATCAGGTTTTGTATCCCTTGATACAGTCCTCCGGGTATATGACTCCGCGCTGCCCCCGGCTTTACAGTCTACAACTACGGACTTGGGTATTGCCACCACGCCGATTGACGCCAATAACGTAACCTGGTCCCATGCGATTCCCGCATCTTTCCCGGTGCTGCCAGCAGGTCTATATAGGTACGATTTGACGCTTACCGCTACGGACACGCAGGGTAACCCGACATCCCTGATTCGCACGATTTATATGGATAATGAAATCCCGACGGCCGGAATATCGGCAGTGCCGGGTTACTATAATGGAACCGTTGCGCTGTCCGGAACGGCAGGCGACAACGACTCTGTCAAGCGTGCCGAATTTCAGCTGGATTCAACAACAGGCAGCTGGATAGTTGCTTCCGGAACGACGATATGGAGCGGAACCGTAAACGTATCTGCGGTAACCGAAGGAAGTCACCCTCTCTATTTCCGTTCCGTCGACAAAGCAGGAAACGCGAGCGCGATCGGCAGCACGCCGATCCTTGTGGATCTGGTCAAGCCCCGAGCGACGGCAAATTATTCCTCTACGCTGATCCAGACTCGGGCCGATGTCGCATTTACGGGAATCGCAGATGACGCCGCGACGACCGCAGGACGCGCGGCGAGCGCTGCCGTGCTCACTTACAGCAAGGACGGAGCCGCTGCGGTAACGGTAGCCGCCGGCGTCGGAGTGAACCAGTTTAACTGGAACTCCGTCGCGGGAACCTGGGCATGGACAATGCCTGTCGCTCTCGGCGACGGT
>JAYVSC010000049.1:0-7559 GCA_043775705.1 Spirochaetales bacterium
TTGACAGTCCCTACATGGCCGGCTTCGTGTCACAGCTGAACTACGCATTCCCCATGCCCTCGATCCCTCAGATGAGCGCGTACTGGGAAGCCATGAACAATGCGAGCAAGAATATCTGGGACGGCGCGGACGTCAAGAAAGAGCTCGAGGCGTGCAACGCCGCTATTCTGGGAAAGAAGTAGATTCTTCGTTTATGGTAAGTGCACCATAAACGGTCGGTGCGCGCGGAAAAGGGCAGCGGTGTCATGCCCGCCTTCTTTTCCGCGCCTGCCGCACATTTTCATCAGGAGGACTTATGGCTTCTGCATTGCAGGCTGACGGAAGTGCGGGAAAGAAAATAAAGATCACCGCTTCCCTTTTCATGGGAATGGCGCATATTCTGTATTTAAAGGAATACGTGAAAGGCATTTTCTTCATGTTGACGGAAGTCGTTTTTCTGATAGTATCCCCGTCCATCGCCGTAAAAATAATCAATTTGATCACTCTCGGCTCTCCCCAGACAGAACTGCCGATCAGGCAGCGGGGAAACTCCATCTTCATGCTGATTGACGGCATCCTTATCCTGGCCGTCTGCGCGGTTTTCGCGGTGGTGTATGCGCTTTCGGTTAAAAGCGCCGAAGCGTCATACGCGGAATACTGCCGGAAAAAAAGTTTCGGCACTCAGCGCGATTCGTTCAACGCTGCCGTCGGCAAGGCCTTTCCCGTTTTTGCCCTGACGCCGAGCTTTATCATGATCCTTGTTTTTGTCCTTGTTCCCCTTTTGTTTTCCGTGTGCGTGGCCTTTACCAACTATTCATCTCCCTCCCATATTCCGCCGAACAACACTGTCGACTGGGTAGGGCTGGACAATTTCAGGGCCCTCATGGGCGGGGAGGCTGCCTGGTCCATCGGTTTTGCGCGGGTCGCGACATGGACCTTAACCTGGGCTTTTTGCGCGACACTGACCTGCTACTTCGGCGGTTTGCTCGTCGCGGTTCTATTGAAAGAAAGTAAAATCCGGATAGCTCCTTTTTTCCGCATTATTTTTATACTGCCCTATGCGGTACCGTCCGTCGTCAGCATGCTCGTGTGGAGGAACCTTCTGAACGGAACCTTCGGCACCGTCAACAGAACCCTGATGGCGCTCGGCTTCACCGGGACTCCGATTCCCTGGCTCGGAAATCCAGTTCTCGCGCAGATGTCGTGCATCATGATCAACCTGTGGGCGGGCTTCGGGTATTTCATGCTGTTGGCTATGGGTACAATGACGGCGGTATCACAGGATCTGTTCGAGGCAGCCCGCATCGACGGGGCGAGCAGAACCCAGGTACTGCGCTTCATCACGCTTCCCATGGTCCTTTATCAGACCATGCCCCTGATCATCATGTCCTTCACCTATAATATCAACAATTTCGGCGCCATCTTTTTCCTTACCGGGGGAAACCCCACCGTCGTGGACAGCACCACAACCAGCGCGGGAGGCACCGATATCCTGATAACATGGATATATAAACTGACTATAACCCTGATGAAATATAACTACGCGTCGGTTGTCGCGGTAATGATTTTTATCGTCCTCGCTCCTTTTGCGGTATTCAATTTCCGCCGGACTAAGGCCTACAAGGAAGGCGAGCTATGACAGAAAGACATACAGCGGAACATGTCAACAAGATACTCGTGTATATTATTTTCACCGTCATTTCCTTTTTTGTGCTGTACCCCCTCGTGTACGTCGTCAGCGCAGCCTTTTCTCCGGGAAACGGTATCGCGTCCGTGAATATTATCCCCTTCAGCGGAGGGGTTACCCTCATTCACTTCAAGGAACTTTTTTTCGGAAGCGAGTACGGCAAGTGGTTTTTAAACACGCTGATAATCGCGACAAGCACTTCAGTCGCGACGGTCGTCATCGCGTCCCTCGGGGCCTACGTGTTCTCGCGATTCCGCTTCATGTTCAAGAAGTCAATGCTGATGTCCCTGCTGATCCTTCAGATCTTTCCTTCCTTCGTGGGTATGGTCGCGGTCTACGTGATCCTCCTGCGCATCAACGGTCTCGATACCCTGTGGGGCCTCGTCCTTGTATATATCGCGGGAAACATTCCCTACAATACTTGGCTCGTCAAGAACTACATGGATACGGTTTCCAAAAATCTTGACGAGGCGGCGCGCATTGACGGCGCGGGGCATTTCCGGATTTATACCACTATCATCATGCCGGTAGCCCGTCCCATCATCACCTTTTTGGGTATTACCAGCTTTACCGCTCCATGGATGGACTATATTTTCCCGAAGATGGTGCTGCGTTCCGTCGAAAAGCAAACCCTTGCCCTCGGTCTCTTCAGTTTCGTCACCGACAAAAAAAACGAATTTACCGCGTTCGCCGCGGGCTCTCTCCTCGTAGCGATACCCTTTATCGCGTTCTTCATCATAACCCAGAAGACAATGATAACCAGCTTCGGCGGAGCCGCGGTCAAGGAATGAAAGCCATGAAGACACACACAATACCCCTCGGCGGCGGGCAACTTCCTGCGCTCACCCTTTTCCTCTCTGTTTCACTACTCTGTTTTTTCGGTGTTTCCTGCGCGAGCGGGGCAGCGGGGATAGGGCTGGGAGCGGAGCCGGGTTCGGGTGCGGAGCTGCGGTCTTCCGACAGGCCTCTCGCCTCTGCCGCCGGTGACCGTGACGAAGGGATATTCGTAAAAAAAATAGATTCCCTTTCTTCCCTTTTCATCAGGGGTGCCGATGTATCGAGCGTTATTGCGCTTGAAAAAAGCGGCGTGATATTCCGCAATGCAGAGGGCGAGGTTCAGGATATTTTTATTACCCTGAAGGACAGCGGTATCAACAGCGTGCGCATACGGGTGTGGAACAACCCCTTTACCGCGGAGGGCAACGGGTACGGCGGGGGTAACTGCGACATCAATACCGCTCTCGAGATCGGCAGACGAGCCTCATCATGCGGTTTGTCCGTCCTCTTGGATTTTCACTATTCCGATTTTTGGGCCGATCCTTCGAAGCAGTTTCCTCCCCGCGCATGGAAAGACTTATCCCTCGAAAAGAAAGCCGGCGCGCTTCATGCATACACCGCGTCCTGCCTGAAAAAGGCCCTTGATTCGGGTGTGGACGTGCGCATGGTGCAGATTGGAAACGAGACGAGCGGCACCTTCTGCGGGGAAAATAACTGGATCAGCATAGCCGCCCTGATGAGGGCCGGCTGCGCCGCTGTCCGCGAGACCGCGAAGGCCGAGAGACGCGCGATTGAAATAGCCGTTCACTTTACCAATCCCGAAAAGGTCGGGGAGTATGAGCGCTATGTAAAGATACTCGAAAAGCAAAAGGTGGATTACGATGTCTTTGCCTCTTCCTATTATCCCTGGTGGCATGGTTCGACGGAAAATCTGACCGCGGTTCTGACGCGCGTGGCCCTTCTCAGCGGTAAAAAGGTCATGTGCGCCGAAACTTCCTATGCATGGACTGAAGAGGACGGCGACGGTTTCCCAAACACCATATCGAGGGACACGGCATGCGCAAAGCCCTATCCCCTGACCGTGCAGGGACAGGCCGACGCGGTCAGGGACGTCATCGCGGCGGTTTCTGCCGTCGGTAAGGCGGGTATCGGCGTGTACTACTGGGAACCCGCCTGGATCCCTGTCCCGCTTGAGGACTTGGGCGGGAGGCGCGCATTATGGGAGAAATGGGGCTCGGGCTGGGCTTCAAGCTATGCCGGGGAATACGATCCGAATGACGCGGGAAAATACTACGGCGGTTCCTCCTGGGACAATCAGGCCATGTTCGATTTTACGGGCAGGCCGCTTGCGTCCCTTTCGGTATGGAGACTGGCTTCCGGCGGCTCTGTAACAGCCCTTCGACCCGACGCAGTCTTTGACACTCCTGTCCGCACCCGGCTCGGCGACCGCGTCTCGCTGCCATCTGAAGTTACCGTCCAGTACAATGACGGAAGCCGAAAGCGGACGGGCGTGGTCTGGGAAACGGAAGGAATGCGCACGGACACGGGGGCAGATACCGACGGCCCTGGCGGCACTGACGGCCCGGACGGTGAACAAAGGGTTCCCGTCGCGGACATGGGAAAGCGCACTTGCGCAGAATATGCGGTATACGGACTTCTATCGGATGCGGATATCGGGGGGAAAGGGGTGACAGTGCGCGCTTTGGCGAAAATTTCTATTCTGGAAAAAAATTACGTAGAAAACGGCGGATTCGAGGATGCGGACATATCAATGTGGAAAATAGAAAACACCGGCGGTGTTACGACCGAGCTTTTCGTGCAGGACAAAACAACCGACGCAAAAACGGGAAAGAACGCGCTCCATTTCTGGTCGAAGGACAAGGTTTCGTTCACCGTGGAGCAAACCGTTTCAGGACTTGACGCGGGAAATTATAAATTCAGCTTAAGCATTCACGGCGGGGACATAAAAAATCCCGACATGTACATTTACGCTCGCTCCGGCGGAAAAAAATACAGGGCGGAAACTGATGTCGATGGATGGCGCAATTTCCGCATCCCAGTCATTTCCGGAATAAGGGTCTCTGACGGGAAAGTGACCATCGGCGCCCATATTTCGTGCGGCGAAGGCGGGTGGGGCTCTCTGGACGACTTTGCGCTGTCGCCATCAGATTGAAGAAACGAGGAAGTGAAAATGGACACATACGGTTATACCCCGGAATATCTGACAAGGAACGGCGAGCCCTGGTTTCCCGTAATGGGCGAAATACACTACTCCCGGTATCCCGCGGAGTACTGGAAAGAATCCCTTTACAAGATGAAGGCCGGCGGCGTGGATATCGTTTCGATATACGTTATATGGATCCATCATGAGGAAATCGAGGGAATTTGGGATTTCGAGGGAAATAGGAATTTGCGCCTCTTTGTGGAGACCTGCCGGGAATGCGGACTCACCCTCATGCTCCGCATCGGGCCCTGGAGCCACGGCGAAGTCCGCAATGGAGGCTTTCCTGACTGGCTCCTCAAGAAGCCCTTCGAGGCGCGGACAAGCGAAAACGCCTATTTTCAAACCGTGGAATTTTTTTACCGCAGGATTTACGAACAGGTTCAGGGCCTTTTACTCAAAGACGGAGGCCCCGTCATCGGGGTCCAGATAGAAAACGAATTCGGGCACTGCGGCGGGCTTTCGGGAGAAGAGGGCGAATCTCATATGAGAGCTCTCGCGTCCCTCGCCCGGCTCATAGGCTTCGACGTCCCCCTCTATACCGCGACCGGCTGGGGCGGGGCCGTTACCGGCGGACTTCTGCCGGTAATGGGCGGCTACTGCGAGGCTCCCTGGGACCAGAGGCTTACCGACATAGAGCCGAGCGGAAACTATATTTTCACCCATGAAAGGAATGACCATAATATCGGAAGCGACTTCGGCTTCGGAAAGGGCATCACGTTCGATCTTTCCCTTTTTCCTTTTCTCACCGCCGAATTGGGCGGCGGCCTGCAGGTGACTTCTCACCGGCGCCCGGTAGCACAAGCCGCCGACATCGGCGCGATGTCCCTGGTAAAATTGGGCAGCGGGGTGAACCTCCTCGGCTATTACATGTTTCACGGAGGTACGAATCCGAAGGGTAAACTGACTACCCTGCACGAGACGAAGGCGAGCGGATCTGTCAATGACCTGCCCGAGCTTTCCTATGATTTCCGCGCACCGATCCGGGAATACGGCCAGATTTCCGACACTTACCGCGAGCTCAAGCTTCTGACTCTTTTTCTGTGTGAATTCGGCTCCGGTCTTTGCCGGATGAGAGCGGACATCCCTCCCGCCAATCCCCTTTTTCCCGCAGATACCAAAGGCGTCCGGTTTTCGTTCAGGCATGACGGTGAATCCGGCTATCTCTTCGTGAACAACTATCAGCGCCGCCAAACCCAGGCAATGCATGAAGGCGTCGTATTCGAAACTCCGCTCGGAAAGAACTTTCCCCCGATAGCCGTGAAGAACGGTGAATATTTTTTTCTGCCCTTCAATATGAGCGTGGGAGACTCACTGCTCGAGACTGCCCTTGCGACGCCCTTGTGCGTGCTTCGCAAGGAACGCCCGGTATACGTTTTTTATACCGCCTTCGCACAGGCGGAAGCCCTGCTCGCAGGCGGGAACGAAGACGCGCTGTATCAGTTCAGGGACGGAAAAAAACCGGAGAAGGCCGACATCATCACCCTGAGCCGGAAAGACGCGCTGCATGCCTGGAAAATCGGGGAAGAGCTGATCGTATCGGATGGGGATATCCTGTGCGAAGGGACTGGCCTTTCCCGTCTCTCCAGGAAGAGGGGGCCCGAGGTCACGACGGCCCTGCTGATGCAGGATGAGGGCAAGGCGGTGTATGGTATCGCACTTCCTGACTGGAGCGCGGATGACTGCTTTTTGAACATCAGGTATGAAGGAAATACGGCGCGCCTCTATGAAGGGGCCGTTTTGGTGGCGGACAATTTTTTTATCGGAAGTGAATATGCATGGGAAATCGGGCTGAAGCGGTTCGGCCGGGGGAAATCCCATTGTTTCCGTCTTGAGATCGAAGAGCTCAGGGCTACCACGGAGGTTTTTCTGGAAGCATGGCCGCAAATGGAAAACGGTAGGGTCTGCCGCCTGACGGACGTCTCGGCCGAGCTCGAGTTCCGGACCGACATCTCCTCTCATTCTGTCTCGAACCTTGGCACGAACTAAAAAAAAGGGGAAGTCTCTATGGACTTCCCCTTTCTCAGCGTTTTCGCGCTTATTCGCTCCCTCGAGGTGATTTGAACACCTGACCCATTGGTTAACAGCCAATTGCTCTACCGACTGAGCTACAAGGGAATGTGCCCTGACTTACGTCAGGCGAGGATAAAATTAACGTATTTCCAAAAAAATGTCAATATATCGCATGAAATTTCATTCTTCTATGCCGGCGATTTCCCGGACGCGGGAGCGGATTTCGTCAATGACCGCCTCGTATTTGCTTTCGAGAATGCGGTGGTTTTTCGACAGGGCGGCCATGTATTCGCTGTCCTGCGAGGGGTCCAGCGGAATGTTCTGACCGTACCGTTTTGCCAGTTCCTGCTGTTTGGCCCGAAGCCGGGGCATAAACTGCTGCTCCAGGGTTTTCTCGAGATTTTCATGCTCGCTGAGGTACTGTGTCATTATCAGCGCAACCTGAACGAAAAGCTCTGCTATTCCGCTTTTGGGAAGCAGGGTATCCAGTCCAATGCCTGTCGTCTTGATTTTCGGAAGGTCTGCTTCCGTTGAGGGCAGGCGAAGGCTTGCGAGAAGGTTGGAAACGGCGCCTTCCTTGACCAGTTTTAAAGTGTCGCCTTTCTGTTTTTCAAGCGCTTTCTCCAGCAGTGAAATATCGCCGTTGCCGAGATAATCCCCAGCAGCCTTTTTCCCGATTTTTTTCAATTCACGGCTGTCCGTTCTTCCCTTGTCGGCGTGAATGTCTGCGGTTCTTTCAAGCGCGATATCGAGTGCCGATCTGATTTCTCCCATATAAATAACCTCCTTCTTTTTTTATACACATAGTATACAACCGTTTTCAGTATACAGGCAATTCACCGGAATATCATGGCTCTCGACGGGGATTGAATCGACAATCTG
>JAYVSC010000050.1:0-37729 GCA_043775705.1 Spirochaetales bacterium
GCTCTCCGGCCCCGGCAGTACGAAGACGGACCTCGCCTTCGCCCCTGTTTCAACCCCGAACGTGAAGACTATCGAGGATCTTACCGGCTTTCTCAAGACAGTGCCCCAAGCATTCATCAAAACCCTCATATATAAAGCCGTCAACTGCGAGCTTGATCTTACCGAAGCTCCCGGATGCGCAAAGCTTGACCGCAAGGTTCCCGAGAATTCGAGCGCATTCTACCCGGTCGCGTTTTTCGCGGTCTGCGTGCGCGGCGATCTCGACGTGAACGAGGTGAAACTTGCCGCCACATTGAAGTCGAGCGAGGTTGAGCTTGCCTCTGACTCAGACGTGGAGCGGCTCACCGGAGCGCCGGTCGGCTTTGCCGGTCCGGTCGGTTTCTCCTCCGCTCCCGTCATCGCCGACGACTCGGTGGCCGCCATGCACGACGCCGTCACCGGCGCCCTCAAGATGGACCTCCACTTTGCCCATGTCGAGCCCTCCCGCGACATCACTCCCTGGATGACTGCGGATGTTCGCACCGTCAAGGCCGGCGACAAATGTCCGGTGTGCGGCGACACGTTCTATTCCAAAAAGGGAAACGAACTGGGCCATATTTTCAAGCTCGGGTACAAGTACACAAAAAGCATGAACATGATGTATCTCGACGAGAACGGCCGTCAGCAGCATCCCACCATGGGCTGCTACGGAATCGGAGTTGACCGCACCCTCGCGTCCATCATCGAGGAGCACAATGACGCGGACGGCATTGTCTGGCCGATGAGCGTCGCTCCCTTCCAGGTCGCCATCGTCACGATCAAGTATGACGGCGTAATGAAAGATACGGCCGACGCCCTTTATGACGAACTGACGGCCGCGGGCATCGAAGTGCTGCTTGATGACCGTGACGAAAGACCAGGCGTTAAATTCAAGGATATGGACCTGATCGGCATTCCCCTCCGTGTCGTGATCGGGGAAAAGAATTTGCCCAACGTGGAGGTCAAGCTCCGCTCGGAAAAGACCCCGTCCCTGATTCCCGCCGCGGACGCCGCCGTGCGCGTCATTACCATGGTCGTTTCGGAACTCACGAAATTTTCGGGAGCGAATGCGTGAAACTTGCATTGAAATGTGTGCCCCTGTGCCTGCTGACCGTGCTTCTCCTTGCCGCCGGAAACTCTGCCGCCGGGGAAACGAAAGCCGCGCTCGGCTCCGTTGCCCTTGAAGGCACTCCCGCAACCAGGTCCGGGGATTATGTCGTGTACCGCGACTATACCTGGGAAAAGGCGACCTGGATCGGATTTCTCTATTATGACGATTCTACCTACGGGGCCTTTCTGGTCACCCCGGAATCCGGTTCGAAAGTATCCCTTCTGTTTCGGGTAGAGACCGTCGAGGGACAGATGATTCTGACCGGGCAGAATATCATTTCAAAGATTACCCAAGATGACGTCATGGCGGTAAATTACCTGATGACGCTGCTTCCCGATATGTATGCCTGGCGCCTCTCCGCCGGGACGGTAAAGACAGATCGCCCGCCCCTTCTTCCCCCGCTGGTGTCCAAAGTCCTGGTCAAGCCGGAATTCGGGGGCGAGGTCGTATTGAACTATGCATCGGAAGTGCCTGTCTTCAATATGCAGGACATGGTTTCATCCGCGGGGAAACCCGTGCTTTCCCTTGCGCGAATGGGTCATATCCAGGCCGGCGAAGAGGAGTCTTTTTTCGGTTTTGTGCCGGTGCCTGAATTGAAGGAGGGTGCCGCACTGTCGGTTCCTTCCTCCCGCAAGAGCGAAGTGAAAACCGTGGACGGCGTGAAAGTCAATCTTGATGATCAGTGGACAATGGTTGCCGACAATACCTTCTTTCTCGGCGATGCCGCCGCGCTCATCGTCGATACCATAGACCTGACAGAACAGAAAATCGATCAGAAAAATCTGCCGGTTTCCCTGGTGCGTCTTTTTTCGCTGTCAAGCAAATCTTCCTGGGCCCTTCCCCCCTCTCTCTCCGTGACGGGAACTGCAAAAAAAATCCGCATAGCGAATACGTTTTATGACATGACAACGGGCGCTGCAAACAGGGATATCAAGCTCTGCATGCCGCTCGCAAAGGGCAAGTGTACGATTATCAGTCTCTCCGTTTCGGAAACCGCATACCGGGCGAACAAAGCGTATTTTGACTCCCTGTTTTAAGCTGTCGTTTTTTTAGTACGCGAAACTGAAGTTGAAATCGACTTCCAGGCGCTTGGCCGGCGTATCCCGGTATTTTGACCGCAGGTCGTACGCCGCGCCCAGCTTGATGGGGAACGTTTTCATGCTGTCAAAAATCAGTATCAATTCCGCTCCGACGCCGAAGCCGCTTTCAGAATTGTACGAGGGGTCGCTGAAGGCCGTGACGAATGCGTAGTCGAGTCCCGGCGTCAGGTGCACCTCCGCGGCCTTGAAGCGGAGCAGCCTCATCTGCACGCCGGTGTTCACGAAAATACCCGTATTGGCGAGCAGCTCGGTGTTTCTGATGCCGCGGATGTAAGAGGCGCTCTGGAGTTCGGGAAGTCCCGAATTGATCATTGAATGCACGCGGAAACTTGGGTTGAAGCGCCCTCCCAATATATAATAACCTGCGATGTCGCCTTCTGCGGACAAGTCGCATCGCATAGAAGAAAACCGGGGCGTGATCGACGAATACCCCGCGGAAATATTTGCCTTGTAGCCTTCCCTGAAATTTCCGATCCAGTTAAAGCTGCTGTACGAGAGACTGTCCGTAATTTCCCATGAAGAGGAGATAGGGCCGTAGTCAAGATAGGAGGGATCGATGTTTTCGTCGATCCTGCTTTCCGGGCTGCCCCCTGCCCGCAATGAAAGGGATTCCGAGATCTTTTCGGTAACCGCATAGGAAATATTCATCGACGCCGAAAGGGCTATGGCGTACATCTTGATTTTTGTGTCGCCCCGGCTTTCGATTCTCTGGTTCATTTTCATGGCCATGCCGGAAAAGGCGAGCTGGAACGGCTTGATCCGGATACCCGACCAGGTGCCTAAAAGCATAAAATTGGGATTAGTCCACTGCAGCGTGTCGTTTTCATCCGGAGGGGCAGTATATAAACCTACCAGCATCAGGTTCTGCAGACTTCCCGCGATATTCGGCATGGTAAGGATAGTGCCGCCCTGAAAACCGGTATTGCTGTTGTAAAAGGCATAGGGAATCGGAAAGAACGGCGTTCCATCCGATATCGTTACTTTGAGAACGACAGGAATCGGGAGCGGTGTGTCCTTTGCCGGCGCATCGGGATAATCGATTGTGATTTCCGATTTTTTAAAAGCGCGCAGGTTTTCTATTTTTTGTTTTCGGCCTCTTACAAAGGCTTCCAGATCTTCCTTCGATTGAAAGGAAAGGCCGGTGGAAATTCCGATAATATCGGTGAGCGCCTTTTCCCTCGTGCGGCCGGAGATATCAAAGACCTCGCCCGTTATGGTCCATTTTTGTTCCGCTTCAAGCAAACTTGAAGCAATGCACAGTCCGATAATGAATCCTAAAAGTTTTATTGCGGCGTTGTGTATCATAATGAAAGAAATATACACGTCCTCAACCCCTTTTTTCTACCAATTCCGGCCAAAAATCATTTTTTTCTGATAATATAGATTTCATGAGCGCGAAAAAGAAAACAGGATCTACGGCATTTCGATGCACCCAGTGCGGTTTTACCCAGCCTCGCTGGCTCGGGCGGTGTCCCGAATGCGGAGAATGGAATACCCTTGAAGAGGTAGTCATACAGGACGGCGGAGGATCTCTTTCTGTCGGCCCCTCCGGTAATGCATCCGGGGGCAGGAGTGCGGGCATTGTGCCGCGCGCGATTCCCCTTTCGGCCGTCGACGCACAGGACGGGGCCAGGCTTGGAACCGGCATTGCGGAGTTTGACCGGGTTCTCGGCGGAGGGGCGATGAAGCGCTCCTGCATCCTTGTCGGCGGCGAGCCCGGCATCGGCAAGTCGACTCTCCTGCTCCAGGCGGCGTCCTCTGCGGTGACCAACGGGCGTATCCTTTATGTCACCGGGGAAGAATCCGCTGCCCAGATACGTTCCCGCGCCGACCGCCTTGGCTTGCCCCTGGACCGTATTGAAATCCTGTGCGCCGGGAGGCTCGAGGACATCGAGCGCGCCCTGAACGAAGTCAATCCCGTTTTCGTGATCATAGATTCCATCCAGACCGTCTTTTCGCCCGAGGCGGGTGCGATACCCGGAACCGTGAACCAGCTGAAGCTTTGCGCTCACGAGCTTGTGAGCTGGGTTAAGGAGCGGGACTCGGTGCTTTTCCTCGTGGCTCATGTGACCAAGGACGGCACGATCGCGGGTCCTAAGGCCCTCGAGCATCTCGTGGATACCGTCATTTCCTTCGAGCGGAACGATGATGACGTGCGCTTTTTACGCGCGCTCAAAAACCGTTTCGGCTCGGTGGACGAACTCGGTATTTTCCAGATGACGGGGAAGGGTCTCATGACCGTCGAGGACCCGTCGAGCCTGTTCATCGTCAGGCGCACGGGCGCCCTGCCCGCGGGTGTGGCGGTGGTTCCCGTGCTCGAGGGAAGCCGCGTGTTCATGGTCGAGATACAGGCCCTGACCGTGCCCGCGAAAAACAGCATGACCCGGGTGTATTCCGACCGCATTGACGCCGCCAGGGTCAGCCGGATCGCGGCCGTGCTCGAAAAAAGAATAGGACTCCGTTTTTCCGACCAGGATATTTACATCAACGTCGCCGGCGGGGTACGGCTGGGCGAAAGCGCGATCGACCTCGGCCTCGCTTCCGCCCTCTATTCCGCCCGCACCGATATAGCGGTCCCTTCAGGTACCGCCCTGATCGGCGAGCTGAGCCTTGCGGGGGAAGTCCGGCCGGTAAACCGCCTGAAGCCGCGCGTAAAGGCGGCCCTCGGCCTCGGCTTTGCCCGCATTCTCGTGCCCGAAACCGAGAGCGGCGCCATCCATGTGCATGACATCAAGGAAGTGATTACGGTGCTTTTCGGAAAGAAATAGTAAAATACCAGCCGATTGTGCGTTGACAGTTTGAAAGACCCGTAAGGGATAGAAATCTGCCGCAATTGGTCAAAAGCCATAATATGGTGGAATATCGCTCTTGATCAGAATAACGGGCCCATTGTTTTCCCGAATACGGCCAACTACGGGCTTCTCGAGATTGACATCGCTCCGCATCGCTTCTTCTTCGGAAGGCCTCGATTTGTCCAGCGTGGCCTTTTCCAATCCGGACGGTACTGTCGTTCTGGTCGCCTATAACCGGTTTTCCTATCCGATAAAAATGTCAATTCAGTATCAGTGTGTGTATTTTCCGCTGACGCTGATGGAAACAGCTGTCGCTACAATTGTGCTGCAACAAAAAAAACAGGGAGAATGGTGTGTTTTGTAAAAAAATATGTTTACGTAAACATATTTCGGGTTTATACTGATCTGGATGTTTGCGACAACATAAATACTTCCCGGAAGGGAAATCACGCAGGTACATGGGTGCCTGTGTTATGTCATAAGGAGGACGGAATGAAAAAGCTGTTGGGTATCATTGTAATGACAATGATCGTTTTAATGGGCTGCTCCAAGGGAGCTCCCGCACAGAAGGTACAGGTACGCTGGTTTGTAGGGCTTGGAGCCGGTTCGGATGAACCTACCTTTGCCCCCCAGAAAGCGGTAGTCGAGAAATTCAATGCATCCCAGAATGAGATTGAACTAGTTCTTGAAATAGTAGACAACAAGCAGGCTTTTGATACCCTGGCGACCCAGATTTCAGGCGGAAACGCGCCCGATATCGTCGGACCGGTCGGCATCCGCGGACGCGACAGCTTCAAGGGCGCTTGGCTCGACCTTGCTCCTCTTGTCGCGAAAAACAAGTATGACCTGACCCAGTTCGACGCCTCGATGGTCGACTTTTACCGCAACCCTACCGACGGTCTCGTGGGTCTTCCCTTCGCGATCTATCCCTCATACCTTTATGTAAATAAGGCTCTTTTCGCGGAAGCGGGAATTCCCCTTCCTCCCAAAACATACGGCGCCCCCTATGTAGACAAAAGCGGAAAAGAATATCCCTGGGATTTTGACACGGTAAAAATGATCGGCATGCAGCTGACCGTCGATGCAAAGGGCAACGACGCAACATCAAAAAAATTCGACGCTTCAAAGATTATCCAGTGGGGATTCGGACAGCAGTGGGGCGACGCGCGCTCATGGGGAACCCTTTTCGGGCCCGGAACTTTCGTAACTGCGGACAAAAAAGCCCAAATTCCCGCCAACTGGCTCGAAGCCTGGAACTATATCTATGACGGTATGTGGAAATCAAACTTCATTCCGAACGGACCCTACGGCACGAGCGACCTGCTCGGCGGCGGAGACTGGTTCGCTTCCGGTAAACTCGCCATGGATCACAGTCACTTGTGGTACGCCGGTTTCGCAAAGCTGAATTTCGACTGGGATATTTTCCCGATGCCCGCGTACAAAGGCAAGGTTACTGCCAAGATGCACGCCGACACCTTCGTCATCACCAAGGATTCCAAACACGCTGACGCCGCCTTCAAGGTTCTCGCCTATCTTCTCGGCGACGGTTCGAATGACCTGCTCACCATCTACGGCGGAATGCCGGCGCGTAAAACTCTCCAGAAAGACTTTCTTGCAAACTTCTTCAAGACCAAATTCCCGGAGCGGACAATCAACGCCCAGATCGTCGTTGACAGCATCGCCTATGCCGACAATCCCAACCACGAGAGCTGGATGCCCAGTTTCCAGGAAACAACAACCCGTTACACCGATTTCTGGAACGTGCTGATCCAGAATCCGAAAGCCGATATCAACGCCGAATCTGCAAAGCTCCAGAAAGATCTTGACGGGATTTTCGCCGCCGCAAAGAAATAACTCGTTTGTAATTTTTATTGGCGAGGGGATTCCGAGGCCGAAAGCGGCCGGAGTCCCCTCGCCGCGATACACTCCACAACATGAAGAAGGAACCACAATGAAGACTATGAAAATTTCCCTTAAAACATGGGAACACCGGTGGGGATTGATTTTTATCGCTCCGTGGCTTGCAGGCTTCTTTATTTTTTATCTGATGCCGATGGCTGCATCCTTCATTTTTTCTTTTCTGGACTTCAATTTAATCAAGCCGGACGAAATTCAGTTCGTCGGTTTTAAAAACTGGATTCGTGCCCTCGGCACGGATCCGCAGGTGCTTACTTCAATCGGACGTATTCTCCAGTACACGCTTATTTCCCTGCCAATCAGTTTCGGCTTCGCCCTTGTCGTTGCCGTCCTTTTAAATAACCGTCTCCTTCTCGGGACGAAGCTGTTCCGGGTTCTTTTTTACCTTCCGACGATGGTACCGCTCGTCGCGACTGTTCTGATATGGAACGGAGTGCTGAACGAGCATACCGGATGGATCGACCTTTCAATCAAGGCCGTGACCGGCTTCGAGGCAACGGGAGTAAACGGCATCAGGTGGCTGGCGAATACCAAGCTTATTTATATTTCCTACACGATGATAGGACTGTGGGGGCTTGGAAACACGATCCTGATATTTCTTGCAGGCCTTCAGGGCATTCCGACGGAGCTCTACGAAGCCGCCTATATCGACGGCGCGAATTCGGGACAGCGTATGGTGACAATCACCCTTCCGATGATGACACCGGTTCTTTTCTATAATTTGATAACTGGTATCGTCGGCCTCATGCAGTACTTTCTGATTCCCTATGTAATCAATCAGGGAAACGGATTTCCTGAAGGCATGACGAATTTTCCGATGGTGTATTTTTACCGTCAGTCCTTTTCGTATTTTAATATGGGATTCGGGGCGGTAATCGCCTGGCTCATATTCGCGCTCGGGTTGTTTTTTACGGTCATCCTGTTCGGCACGTCAAACCGCTGGGTATATTATGCCGGTCAAAAGGAGTAGACAATGAAAAACGACAACAGAACGCGAACCGCCATAACCATATTTACCGTACTCGTGCTTGCGGTCTTTCTGCTTCCTCTCGCCTATGGGGTCTCGATGTCATTGAAGACAAAGGAACAGATTGCGTCCCTCAACTTCTCTCCTCTTCCCAAGTCCCCGAAGACTTTCCTGTATGAGGGAAATCAGTGCGACATCATGACCGTGCCTTTCGATGACGGCACTACCCGTGTGCTCGCCCTCGTCACCAAGGGCCGTTCTGAATCGGTTTTCGTCGATCCTTCAAATCCTTCTTCGGGAAAAATTACCTGGATGGGACAGTGGAGAACCCTTGAGCCCATCATGACGCTGAACCCGCAATGGGGAAATTTTCTGAAAGCATGGCATACGGTAAATTTTCTCAAACTGCTGAAAAACACCGCAGCGTACGCGCTGATTACCACCTTCGGTACCGTCCTGTCGTCCCTTCTCGTCGCATATGGTTTTGCGCGTTTTAATTTCCGCTTCAAGAAAACCCTGTTCATCGTCCTTATCGCGACTATTATCCTGCCTCCGGCCGTAACCCTGATCCCGACCTACGCGATATTCTACCGCATCGGGTGGGTCGGTACCTGGCTGCCCCTGATGGTTCCTCCTTTTTTCGCGAACGCGTACAACGTCTTTCTGCTCAGGCAGTTTATCATGGGCATTCCCCGCGAGATGGACGAGGCGGCGCGTATCGATGGCGCGGGGCCCATCCGCACCCTCTTTTCGGTGATCATGCCCCAGGCTGTCCCCGCGATTATTTCGGTGTCCCTTTTTCATTTTTTTTTCGCGTGGAACGATTTCTTTGGTCCTCTTATTTACCTTGCGGGAAAGCCTGATTTGCTGCCGATCAGCGTGGGTCTTTCGACTTTCAACAACATGTATACTACCGAGGTTCATCTGGTGCAGGCCGCTAGTCTTATTGCCTGCGTCATACCTTTTATAGTTTTCTTTTTCGCGCAAAAATTCTTCATGCAGGGCGTTGTAGTTACCGGTGTGGATAAATAGGTGATATACTGGCATTGAAGTTTAATTGAATGGGAGTTTATAAAAATGAAAAGATGCCTGTATAAGAAAGCACTTGCCGTTGGCGCCGTCCTGTTTTGCGTGGCCCTTGCCGCATGCAGCAGTCCCTCCGCGACCGCCAAGGTTCCCTCGAATGCCGTATACAAAAACGCAGATGCCGCCGTGGAAGACCGGATTACCGACCTTTTAAATAGGATGACGACGGCCGAAAAATTCGGCCAGATGACCCAGATTGAAAAGGGCAGCCTGAAGGGCACCGACGTGAGCGACCTGTTTCTCGGGAGCGTTCTGAGCGGAGGCGGCGGATCCCCCGCGAATAATACCCCTGAAGACTGGGCAGACATGGTTGACGGCTTTCAGGAACAGGCGCTCGCCACAAGACTTGCCATCCCGATGCTGTACGGGGTCGATTCCGTGCATGGCCACGGGAATCTGAAAAACGCGACGATTTTCCCGCATAATATCGGGCTTGGCGCCGCAGGCGACGCAGATCTGGTAAAGCGTATCGGCGAAGCGGCCGCGAAGGAAACGGCAGCTGCGGGTGTCCTCTGGAATTTCTCGCCCTGCGTCGCGGTAGCCTGGGATCCTCGATGGGGAAGAACCTATGAATCCTACGGACAGGACACGGCCCTCGTGACTAGGCTTTCCTCTGCCTACATCCTCGGGTATCAGGGACTGGTAACCGGAACGAGGGCAAAAACCGCCGCAACAGCGAAACACTTTCTGGGCGATGGCGGAACGGTATGGGGTTCCTCGACCACGAACAACTACAAGATTGATCAGGGTGACACAAAAGGCGATGACATGTACCTGAGGAACGTGCTTCTGCCTCCTTACGCACAGGCCGTCAAGGACGGAGTCCGCACGGTAATGGTTTCCTTCTCGAGCTGGAACGGGCTCAAGATGCACGCGCAGAAGGACCTGATTACCGGACTCCTGAAAGAGGAGCTAAAGTTTAACGGCTTTGTGATTTCCGACTGGGGCGGAATCGATCAGGTTTCGACAGATTATTACAAGGCGGTTGTCACCGCCATCAATGCCGGCATAGACATGAATATGGTTCCCTATGACGCGCGGAAATTCATCGCTGTCCTTGACAAGGCCGTCGCGGCAAAAGAAATTTCCATGAACCGCATAGACGATTCGGTCCGCCGCATTCTCCGCGTAAAATTCGAGATGGGGCTTTTCGAGGCGCCCCTCGCAAACCGCGCGCTTGCCTCCTCGGTTCGTTCCCCCGAACATCTTGCCCTTGCCCGGGAAGCCGTCGCAAAGAGTCAGGTTGTGCTGAAAAACAGCGGCGTGCTGCCCCTTAAAAAGACCGCATCCAGGCTGTATGTCGCAGGAAACGCTGCAGATGATATCGGCATCCAGTGCGGCGGATGGACGCTCGAGTGGCAGGGAAAGACCGGGAAAATAACGGACGGCACCACCATTCTCGCCGGTATCGCGGAGAAACTGCCGGCTCAGGCGGTGGAGTACGAGGCTTATGGACGATTCACGAATGCCGATAAAAACGCGGTTTGCGTGGTCGTGCTCGGCGAAACCCCGTATGCGGAAGGCGTCGGCGACAGCGCGACACTTGCACTGAATCCCGGACAGATGGGCATCCTTGAAAGGGTCAAAGAACAATTTAAAAACGTCGTAGTCGTTCTTGTCAGCGGCCGTCCGCTCGTGCTCGACGGCGCGACGGATAACGTATCCGCTCTCATATCTGCGTCACTGCCCGGAACCGAAGGCGCGGGCGTCGCCGACATCCTCTTCGGCGACGTCAAGCCGACCGGAAAACTCTCGTTTGCCTGGCCGAAAACCGTCGACCAGCTGCCTCTCGACCGGATAATCGCCGGCGCCGAGAACCCCCTGTTTCCTGCGGGTTTCGGGCTGACCTATTAGGTAAAAAAGTCGCGCAGAAAAAAAAAGGAAAACCCCTGCAGGAGGGCCGTGAGTCACGGAAATCCCGCAGGGGTTTTTTTTTGACCTGTTATGAGTATTGGCGCCTCGAGAGGGTCAATATGGCTTTCGCTACATAGCGCCGAGGCTTTCGCCGTCAAGGAAGGGGACGAAAAAGATTTCTTCGCGTTTCGGCTGCGCCCGGTCGGTAATATGCTCGAGCAGTATTTCAACTGCCCTCTTGCCCATATCCACCAGGGGCTGTTCGTTCGTCGCTATCGACGGGTGCGAAACGTAGTCTTTTAGAAAACCGTCAAAACCGACAATGGAAATATCCTTCGGAACCGAGAGGTCCATCAGCTGGAATTCGTGGAGCGCCGCAAGAGCCCTGCTGTCGGTGGAGCAGAAAATGACGGTCGGTCTCGGGTTCAGCGTTTCGAGGGCATTGCGGATGCTTTTCTGGATGGAAGGATGATCGTAAGTCCCGCGGATAATAAGTCTTTCATCAACGTCCAGTCCGCTCAATTCGCGGACCGCGCGCCTGAATCCCTTTTCGCGGTCTGAAATATTCTGGTTGAAGTGTTCGGCGGTCAAACCGTGGAACGCGATGACGCGGTGGCCCCTTTCCCAAATTTTCTTCGTGGTCTCGTATCCCGCCCTCTCGTTGTCCGTGTCGATCCACGAGATTTTCTCGTGCTGGGGTCTGTCCCCCAGTACCACGCAGGGAATCAGACGCTCGTCGATTTCGCTCATCATCTCCGGCGGAATCGAGCGCAGTCCCACGTATATCATCCCGTCGACTTTTTTCTGACGGTAGGGTCTCAGATAGTCGAAATCGGGATCATCCTCTGAAAGGGGCGATAAAAGGATGTCCTGTCCATGTTCCCTGCATGACTGTTCAATGCCCCGCAGCACGTTCATCAGATAGGCGTTTTCCATTCCTACGCCGAAACGGGCGGGAGTCAGGACGGCGATCGTATTGTTTCGTCCGCTGTTCAAGGCTTTTCCCGCGAAGCTGGGGAAGTAGCCGAGGGTGCGTATCGCTTCTTCGACCTTTCGGCGGGTTTCATCCTTTACGTTCCCTTCTTTGTTTACGACGCGGGATACGGTAATAAATGAAACCCCGGCGAGTTTGGCTACCTCTTTTTGCGTTGCCACTTCCTGCCTCCTGTAGGTTTGTCTATTTTAAAAGTATTGTTTGGATGGCGCGCGGAGGGCAGCGCAATGCCTTTACGGAAGGATCCATTGTGCCATCAAGTATGTAAATCATATCAGCCTCGGTTCTGTTGCACAAGACAATCGCGATGGAACCGTCGGGATTCTTGAATGCACACGCTTCCATGTTGTTTCCTATTCTTCCGTCTACGCTGGCAGGAACCATCCACGAGTCCATGCCGAGCGCGATGCGTAGGGCTCCCGGCTTGATGAAGCGGCTGAAGTGGCCCATGTAATAAAAGGAGCTCTGAAAATGAACTGATCCCTTAACTGTATCGACGAGTACCGGAGCGTCGCAGAAATTCCCGACATGGTTAGGGCCGCCTTCCATGTTAAGGGCGATATTCCAGTCGATCCATGCCTTGCACCCGCCGTTCAGGTCGTTGATAATGTTGTGCGCATACCGCTCTCCGGAAAACCACGCGCCTGGCCGGGGGCCTCCCTCGACGCAACCTTCGGTAAACATGAGCATCTTGTCCGGGTAGGCCGCGGCAACCCGGGCGACGTTTTCGTACTGGTCGCCCGAATACCAGTGAAACGCAGCTCCTCCGATATATTCGTCCGCGCCGGGAACGGCCATGGATTCCTGCATGCGGTCCCAAAGGAGGTCCCTGTTATGGTCCCACACAAGGATGGGAACGCTTCCGTAGCCGGCCTTTTTCAGTTCCGGTCCGAGATATCCGACCGCGAATTCGCCTTCCTCGGCGCCTGTCCACAGGCATGAATCCCATGTTTGCTTCGCCGCCGGCTCGTTCTGCACGCTTACGCACCAGGTGCCGATGTTTCTTTTTTTCAGTTCGTCCATAAACCTGATAAAATAGCGCGCCCAAAGGCTATAGTATTTTTTGAGCAGTTTCCCGCCGTGATTCATTTCCTTGTTGTCTTTCATCCATCCCGGGGGGCTCCAGGGGGTGAGCATCAGGCGCATCTTTCCTCCGCTGATACGGAGCGCGTCCTGGATGAGGGGTGTCTGGTATTCATCTACCTTCTTCATTGAAAAAGAGGAGAGCGTCTCGTCTTCTGTTTCCGCACATGCCCAGTTTCCCAGGGAAAAGTCGCAGCTGTTTATGTGGGTTCTCGCAAGGGTATAGCCGATGCCCTTTTCCGTGTCGAAGTAGGCTTCAAGCACCTTTGTCCGCGCCGCAGCGGGTATCTTGCCGAGCACATAGGCTGATGCTTCGGTCAGCGCGCCTCCGAATCCCTCGATTTTCTGGAAAGTTTTTGAGGGATCGATTGTAAGCAAAAATGAGGGGAGTTTTACATTCTGTATTGAACGGTCGCTGATGTGTACCGGAGAAAGCCTTTCTTCTGTGTCTTTTGCGGTCTCAAAGATATGGGTAATCTGCATGTAAAGGGCTCCTTAAAAATGTTTACGCAAACAATTATAACAAACTTCAAGAGGAAATGCAAGGGAAAAGGGAGGTGGTGGAGGCAGGAAACGGGAGCAATGAAAAATAACTTGCCAAGGCATCCGTAGGGCTCGGTAAAAAGATCAGTCCGTCAAACCGGCCTGCACATTGTTCTTCGCAGACCGGTTTTACTGAAAGATCAGTTGTGTATCGTTGGGTTTTTAAATGCCGTTGTAGTCTTCGTACCAGGTAACATTATAATATCGTCCAGTATCGTCACCGAGAACAACAAGAGTGTACAAATCAGAAGCCTGTCCTGAATATAAAATATGCGCCGTCTGGTCATTCAGATTTAAAGTGTTATTATTGCTTGAAGTAAAAACCGGACTAGCCCCCAAATACAGAACGAATCGTATACCCTGTCCCGCAGGCAGGACTCCGGTTGAATTTCCCGCCGCATCCGTTGTGAATACGTGGATGTCAACATAGTTACTGAGGTTCCAGTCGATATAAATGTCATAGCGGTCCTGATCAAATCCCCCTATCGGCTGGTTTCTGGCTGTTGCGCCATAAAGGGCAAGCAAGGAACCTTCGGTAATCCGATTGATCACTTCCGCAGGATCGGTATCCGAAATAAAGAAACTGTTTGGATATTGATTGCCCGTCGCGATTGGGGCCCCGCCGGCGCCGACGTTTTCGTAAATATCATTTTCAGTCGTAAAGCTGATTGTATCAGGTGTTAATGGATTGCCCGCGAGATCGGTAATTCCGGCGAGCAATTTCAATTGATAGAAACGTCCGAAGGACAATCCCGGAGCGTTAATCGTAAGGGTAACCTGATTTGCTGTGGGTTTGGTTATGTTTGTTGAAAAAGCGTATGATCCGGCTGGTAACTGCAGCACTACGGTCGAGGCCGTCAATGTGGCGGGATTCATCGCCTCGCTGAATGTATAGGTTAAGGTAGTCGTCGACCTTGCGACATTGAGACTGCCGTTTACGGGAGGTGGAGTTGTTATCACCGGGTTCACTCTATCGAGCACAATCGTGTCAGTGCAGGTTGCGGAGATATTTCCCGAACTGTCTCTGAACCGGATATATACGGTTTTTGTTCCGTCCGGATCAGCGAGCGTCCAGGGAAGCGTCGTTGCATAAGTCTGCCAGTTTCCGGAGAATGCGTTGTCATTCTTGACTTCCATCTGAGTGACCGTTCCGCCTCCCGTATCCGACGCAGCGATAGAAAGGGTTACGCCAGTTGTTTTGACATAGCTTGCCCCGCTGTTTAGTGAGAGGCTTCCCGTCGGTGCCGTTGTATCCGGAATGACAACGGGCGCTGCTGTCGCAGTTCCGGTCACATTGAAGCTGAACGTGGAATTCGCGGAAGTATTGTTGGTGATCGTAACCGTCACGGTTTTTGTCCCTGCAGCGGCTGGCGCAAAACGGAGGGTGAACGTGCTGCTGCCGTCCGGCACGATGGGCGAGGCCGGAGTTGCCTGTATTGAAAAATCGGTTTGATCGGTTCCTGTTATCGCGACGATCGGAAGGCCGGTCAGCATGAGGTCTTTTTTTCCGGTGTTCTGGATCGTAAACATAAAGTCATTGGTTTGCCCGGCGACAATTGAGCCTATATTGATATATTGATCCTGGGCAATCGTTGTGACGGAAATCGTTACAGAAATATCCGGTTCGCTGACCTTCCTGGATTCTATAACGCGTTCCTCGATTGTCTTGCGCAAGTCTAGCTGCGTCTGGGAGCAGCCCGCGAAGAGCATGAGGGCGATTAGCGTGCCGGCCGTGAAATCAATCAGTTTTCTTCGTTCCATTCTATGTTCCTCCTGGAATTTCCGCTGGACGACGCCCGCCCTATTTCATTCGATGCAATGCCGAGATAAGCGTATTGCTCCGCGACGGCGGGATCTATTGTCTTCGCCTTTTCAAAGCTTGTCTTGGCATCCTCGAGATGACCCAGCTCCGATTGCGCGCGGGCTATGGCGATAACTATCTTTGCGTCCGATCCGTTTTTCTTTAATGCCTTTTCATACCAGGAAAGGCTCTCGGTGAAGTCTCCATTTGAAAAAGCGAGGTTACCCAGATTATAAAGAGCGGACGGTGTTTCGCTGCGTTTGAGCGAAGCCGTAAATTGGATTTTTGCTTTGTCCATTTGTCCGAAGCGTGCGAGAAGCACTCCGAGTTTATTTAAGGGGACAGGTGAGTTTGATTTTTTCGCCTCGGCCTGAAGAGAGGCGATACGGGCGTTTGTCTCGTGCGCGATCACGACCTGTGTTTCTGCCTCAAAGCCTGAGGTGATTGTTTTAGCCGACGGAAACGCAACCTGGACAGGAGTTCCCGGCAGTACGACCGCGGGATAGGTGGTCCAGGCTTCCCTGATAGGAATGAGCTTCGCGCCGTTCTTGGCTGCGCCGATGCGCCATTGTCTGGCCCCTTCTTCCCAGGCTCCGGTGAAGTTTTTGTCCAAGGCCGTGGTTTCAATCGGCAGCCAGACCGTTCCTCCCGAAACGATCAGGTCTGCGGGTTTTTCAAAGGTCTTGATTGCCTGGTCCTGGGTTATTCCCAAATCCACGGCAACCAGGATATGGCCCGGGATGGTGATGAACGCGGCGGGAATTCCGAGGGACTCGAAGATGCTCGCATAGAGTATCGAAAGATCGTCGCAGTCTCCGGTCCGGTACGCGAGGGTTTGCTGGGGGAATTGCAGGAAGTCGACCGATGTGCGGTTGCCGGTGGATATCGCCGAGGATGGATCTTTCTGATAGTTGAGTTTCAGGAGCCGGACAGTCTCGTGCACGGCGATTGCCTTCTGGAGATTGTCGTTCATACCGGGGAGGATCGCCCCGCCTATCGAGGCGCTGATCAAACGGGACAGACGCAGGCTCTCGGGATCTTTCGACGAAACAAAGGCCGCAGCTTTTCGGTCATCGTCCCAAACCAATGCATTGCGGTCTTCGATGGTGAGCGTCTCGACGAATTCATCTTTCATTATTGTCCCGAACTGGCTGTACTCGACGACTACGGAAACCGGAACTTTCGTTCCTTCCGCGATGCTCAATAACCGGTCCGAGAAAAGGCCGTTGATATTTATGGCGGCTGTCGCACCCGGTGCCAAGCGGTCGAGGCTCGCCGATGCTTTTGGTTCATCCATAAACTGTTTGACCAATACCTTGACCACGATATTTTTCGCGTCTGCGCTCTCGACGTTTTTCAGGTACAGGGTACCGACAGGATTGGTGTCATAAAACGCGTAAAAGACGGGAAACACCGTATCGAGACGGATGGCAACCGGGTCCAGGCCGCTGTTGTCGCCTTTTAAAAGCTGTAGTCCTGGAATTTTGAGGTTTGTGCCGGACGCGGCGTTCTTCGGCTCGGTTTTAAATTTTACCAGAAGGCCTAAAGAGAGGCCGGAGGATAAGCCGCTGTAATACCTGTATCCAACATCTAATCCTAATCCGATGGTTTTTGTCGGATCAAAGCCGAAAGATAAACCGGTTGAGGTGAACGGATTCGATCCGGGGGCAGCACCCCCTCCGTTCAGAGCGGCAAAAAACCATCCCGCTTCACCGTACAGCCGCGCAGAAACCGTTCTTGAAAACTGGAAGTTCCACCCGGTCAGGGCGGCGATATGTCCGGCACTGACGGAACTGTTCGGAATTACACTTGGAAGATACAGGTATCCTGCCCCGGCTCCTACGAAAAGAGGGGGAAGGGCGGCAATTCGGCTGTAGAAAAGCCCGTCTGCGCCGCCCCCGAACGAAAAAATATTCGCGTCAGCCCCTAAAGGTAAAAATCCGACCGGTGAAACGCCGACTGACAATCCTGATAAAAGCTGTGGTTTTTCGGTGTAGACCGTCTCTTTGGATGAGGTCAGTTCATTTGTTTTTACTTGGGCAAAGAGCATACCCAGTTCGGAAAAGGTGCACAGGAACATGACCAGGGAAAGTGATAACTTTTTATGTATCATTTATCTCTCCTTTACGCATAATGGTAATACCATTGGTTTACTAGGGAATTTAAATATACCGCTACTTTGGCAAGAAAACAAGGTTCCGGGTTGATTTTTCAGTGATGATTTGGTGAATTTACATTAAGAAAGCAGTCCCAGGTACCGGTCAAAGCATTCGACGCCAAGCACCCCCATCCCGGGCCGGAGATTTCGCCATGAGACTTTCCTTATTTGGTCAAAACCGTCAATGCTCAGCATGCTCTCCCCCGGGGTTTGTCGCTGTTTTTGTCCGGGCTTGCTACGAAGCTCCACGAAGTTCCGTTTTCGGACATGCTGAAGCCGCTGGCTCTTCCGTATGGTTTTGATGCGGGGGATTCTTTGCCGTCAATAACGACTGCGTAGCAGTCTCCCTTCAACCGGGCAAGGAAACCCCAGTGCATCCCGTCGCCGCTCGCTACCGGGAGCTCGAGGATTTCCTCATAGGGCCCCAAGACTGAACCCTTCACACTGACGACAATGCCTTCTGGTTTTTGCTCCACGGAGTAGAGTGTTTTCGCAGTGAGAGCGGTATCGAAGCGGTTGTAGACGGCGTCCGATGTGCGGCCGCCCGCCAGCCAGGAGAACCATTCCAGGGAATCCCGCTTTGTGTACTGGAAGCCGTACCCGGGGAATGTATTCCCGTTTACATTGACAAGTCGCTCGCCGGGAGCGCCGTCTTTGTTGAAGATGCCGTAGCCGATCCCATATTGAATTCCGTCGCTCATCACATAAGGACCGGCTCGGTCCTCAAAGGGGCCGATCTTCGTGCCGTTCAGGATTGAGGTGCCCAGCATGCCGTCTTCCCAGCCGTACATCCAGCCTTGAGGAACTTAACTGACGAATATACGGTTGTACGGTGTTTCCTTTCCGTTCTGCAGGAGGAACGAAGCTCCGTTCCTGTACACCCGCGTAAGCCAATCCTTGCCGTCAGCACTCACGTAGTCAATCATATTATTGACATAGGTAAAGGGCCCGTATTTTTTATTGCCAATGAAAACATCATACATATTGGTCTTCGTCTGGGCTACGGCTCCAAAGTAGCTGCCGTCCGGAAGCTTGACTACGTTCGCGCTGTCGTAAGGGCCGACCTCCTTGTCGTTCAGACGAAGCCAGGAAACAGAGTCCTTCCGGAAATCAAAGGTCAGGCTTTTCCCGTCGGCGGTATAGCCGAAGTTGCCGGCATAATCGAAGGGGCCATAGGCTGATCCGTCCACGATCCGCATCTGGCGTGCCCTGCTATTGCCGCCCGTATCCGCTGCGACGCTCCAGGAAGATCCATCGGTCTTGATGCGGCAATCGTATACGTTTGAATATGTATCCGTCGACAAGACGAGCTTGCCCTCAGAGAGGATTTCTATTGAATTTCCCGCGCCGGTTTTTTGCAGTACGATCAGCCAGTGCTTTCTGTCCAAACTGAAGGCCGGACTCCCGATGACCTGGCGATAGGGTTCATAGGTCTGTTAGTTCACTTTGACCGTGATGCCGTTCTCGAAGGAATTTACCGAGAACAGTTTTTCCGTGACCACAGACTGAGCCATAGCCAGAAGCTGCAGGCTGACGCACATCGAAAGACAAATGTTTCGTTTGAACATGTCATTCTCCTTAAAAACTCTCCTTGAAGATTAATGCATCCTGGCAAGTTTTGCACTTCGAAGTTCCCGGGCAAAAATTTCTATTAATCAAGGAGAATACTATAGGATGTGCTTGCGGTCTGTTAGGTACCGAACAGGCCGATTTGTGTGTTCGTTGCTATATTAACCTTAACAGGGTTGCCAACAGCTGATTCAATGCGATTGTTGCTTCCGAAAAAGACTTGGAGGATCACAATGAACAAAGATCAAGGAAAAGGAAGGCAAAGGTATAATCAAGGGTGTTATCGGTAAAGTTCAGGCAGGTTTTGGCGACCTGAAAAACGATATTGCCAAGAACAAGAAATAAGTTCAGCCCGCGAGCCGGTCTGTATTTATTGGCGATACAGATTCTAACCGGCGGCAGGACGAACTGTATAATTATCTGGCACGCAAAAATCTGACATACGACATCCGTTATTCTGAAATCGATGTATTTAAGGAATCGGAACGGGAGTCTATGGCATGTATATTAAGCAGTAAGGAAAATAAAGGAATAATTTTATGAAAGCAAAAATCACTAGCGTATTTATTACCGCGGTAATGTTATTGACTGTTCTGACCCTGGTCAGTGCCTGTGCTAAGGCAAAAGCCAAGCCGGTCAAAATTTCTGGAAGCGAGAGAGGTAAGGTGGCCAGCAATACCATGGAGCTCGTTGAAAACGATATCAGGCAGCTGGTTTTACAGATTAATATAATGTCCTGTTTTGTCAACACAGTTTTTAGAACAGTTTAAGGTGGATCAAGCCACTTGTGCATTTTCCAGAATTTTTTTCTGGAATGATGGATACATTTCAGCAGGAGTCTTGTAATCAAGAGACTGATGAAACCGTCTTGTATTATAAAACTGGAAATATCGGTCAATACCGTTTTTCAGTTCCGTCACTGTTTCGTAGCGATTTAGATAAATATCTTCATACTTGAGAGATCGCCATAGTCGCTCAACATAGATATTGTCCAGAGCCCGATTCTTGCCATCCATACTGATTTGAATATCATATTCCCTCAGCACACCGGTAAAAACTTCCGATGTAAATTGACAACCCCGATCTGTATTAAATATTGCCGGACAACCATAGTCTTCAATCATTTCCCTAAGCAATGACGCATAACTTGATGCATCCAAGGTATTAAAAATACGCCAGGATAAAACCTTTCGAGAATACAAATCAAGAATAGCCATAAGATATACATGGCTACCCGGTAATCTGATATAGGTCAGATCCGTCGCCCACACTTGATTTGGATACAAAATTCTTTTACCAGCAAGAAGATATGGATATTTCTTGTTTTCCATCCGTGCTTTCGAAAGATTCATACCTGGATATATTGCCTGAAGTCCAAACCGTCGCATTACCCGCTCTGCTTTTTTCCGAGTAACTTTTTTATCCGTGAGTTGTAATTCTTTTGCGATTCGTCGACTTCCATAGAAAGGAAGCTCGTTCATTACTTCTCTGATCCTTTTCAACAATTGAAGATCAGCTTCATCCCGTCGGGTAATTGGCGTGTAATAGTAGCTGCTTCTGCTTATACACACCAAATCGCATTGCCTAGTAATCGACAAGGCCGTATCATCTAGCTCGATCAAAACGGATCGGTTCCGTACAATTGTTTGTACTTTTTTTTTAAGAAGTCATTCTCCTGTTTTTGACTTCCGATTATTTTCAGAAGTTCTCCTTTTTCTTCTTCGTTTTGCTGTTCAACTTCGTTTTTTTTGTTTGGCCGTTCAAAAATATCTGCCAGACCCTCGATTGCTTGCTTTTTCCATTGCGTAATCTGATTCGGATGAACCTCGTATTTCTTCCCGATTTCCTGAATCGTTGATTCTTCCCTTAATGCTGCTAATACTACTTTTGCCTTGAAATCCTTACTAAAACTTTTCCTCTTCGCATTACTCATAGTGTTTTGCCTCTCTTTTTTATCGGCTTTTCCACCTTAATTTGTCGTATTTTTCTGCGCTATACCCGCAGGGTACGTGAACTGGAACAACTGCCTGAAATAAAACAAAAGGCCATCCTGAAAACTCTGGATGACCTTATTCGCGCGAATCGGTAAAACTCATTTATTGACTTCTCTTCAAGGTATTATCCTTGAACCTTCAAATGAATCGTTGGCTGAGCCCCGAGAGCTTTACCGATTTTTCTCATAAATGACATACTGACATTCTGATAGTGCCCGGATTCAAGTCGCGCAATTGCCGGTTGACTCGTCCCGGCTTTCGCTGCTAATTCTTTTTGTGTCATATTTCGCTGTTTTCGCAGCTCAATTACTTGTCGCGCTAATTCGTACTCTTCCCGAAGTATTTCATATTCTCGCGCAAATTCCGTATCTTTCAAAGCTGTTGCCTTCATTTCGTCAAAGGTGACCCATTTGGTTTCAGTCATGATTTTCCTCCTCATACTGTTTCATTAACGCTACCGCCCGTTCAATCTCTTTAGGCGGTGTTTTTTGCTGCTTTTTCATAAAACCACTCGTCACGACATATACCTTTTGTCCACTATGAAAGTAAAAAAGTCTGCATCCAAGCTTTCCGCTTTGTATTCTCAGTTCATAGAGTCCTTTATGATTCGTTATTTTTTTTGAATAAGGTTCACTGATAAAGGGACCCATCTCATTCAGAAGGCCTATGACCCAATACACACGTGCCTTCAACTTTGTGTCCATCTCGTCGATGAACCGACTGGCAGGCCTCAAGACCCTAACATCATATGTCATAATTAATAATATACCATATTTGATATATTTGCAAGATATTCATTTCCACCGAAAACCGGGCGATGAAATCGTCCGGTCACCCCCGGTAGGGGCTCAGCAGCAATTCATCGGATAAAAGCGGAAAAATCTCGCCGGATTTAAAAACCTGATTCCGAAGGTGAACAGAATGCTCGTTATATGGTTTTGGAGGCGAAGCCGGAGAAACGAACAGCCGTCACGAGGTGTACCCCCACCTTGTGGCGGCTGCATATAACGCGCGTTCTGTTCAGGCTCGAAGATCTACCGACCGTAGAGCCGGCCTACGGAATCGAAAAGCCAGCAATAAAAGGAAGGGTTCAACCTGTCTCGCGAATACGCTCGCAGGTTAACCCTGTCTTTTATTGACTATAATCATCGGTGATATCTTTCCTCAATTCGGAATTAGAAGAAGCAGATATTCCGTAAAAACATTAATTTTTTGCGAGTCGGAATCCAATTCCTTGATTATTCGCTTCTGCATACCCATAAAATCTTGGTTGTGTTACAATTTCATGTGCCGTTGTTGTCCACCAACTTCCTCTTGCAACTCGAAGTACATGTTCTAAATGATCACCATTTGATGCATAAGCCTTAGTTGGGCCAGATGGATTTATTACTTCCTTACTTAAAAAATACCTTTCATCATAATAGTCCCAACAGTATTGACTAACAATTCCAAAAGCATCATATAAACCAAATCTATTCGGTGTTTTCTGTTTTATATCATGAGGAGTACCATGAATATCGATTTTTAATGGCACCCAAGTATTTAATATATAATCTTTTTCAGTTGCATAAGCTGTAACAATACCTGAAGATAATTCCCATTCTGCTTCAGTTGGAAGTCGGTATCCATTAGCATTCTTATCCCAATTACAGGTATCAAAAAGTCCTTTTTTATTTTTAGCATATGTATAAACGGGTTTAAGCCCATCCTTTATACTACGCCAATTACAATATTCGACAACTTGATACCAAGTTAAAATAAAGGTAGGCCAATTATCAGAAATACTCATTTCTTTGTAATCACTATCAGTTAAGTATTGCATTCTGCTTTGCCAATCAGAAATACTTAGTGGATACAAATCATTTAAGAAATATTTCCATTCTTTCACTGTTACCAATGAATCCGCAATTTGAAATGAACTTACTGTTATTGTCTGGGTGTTTCCAGAGTTATCTTTCCTTTTATAAGTTGAATCGGGTATTGTAATAAATTTAGTATCAGCAGCAAAACCCATAGACATAAAACCAAATACTACACAAAAAAGAATACATCTCCTTGATTTCATTATTTTTCCCCTCCCATAGAATGTACTTTAATAATTCTACTTCTTGTAAAAAGAAGAAATAGGATTACTAATCCAAATATTACAAAACCAAAATAGTTATAAAATACGCCTATCAAACCACAAAGAGGCAGACCAATTATCATAATAAAAAATCCAAATATATTACCAGAATCTTTCGCACCCATCCAGTAAGCCATTTCAAGAGTCCATGGTTTAGCAAGGGAATTCACTATATTAGTAAATCTTTTTGAACTTTGCATTTTCATTACTACTGGCTTGGCCCATAGTTGATAACCTTTCAAAATAATTGGTAAGTTTTTTTTCATGAAACTCCCAAATGCTTCATCGGCTTTATGTATGTCCACATTCATCAATCCCTGATTAAATAATTCATGACAAATAACAGAATCATTTCCTTCTGTATTACTTGTAGTCGATGATTCTGTACTTGATGTTGTATCAACAGAAGAAACTGCTTCTCTAGACAGTGCAGCTTCTCTTCTTAATTCTTCTCTCTCTGCTTCTAGCTTTTCTCTCTCATGTGCATCGGCTTGAACATCTGAAATATCTGCTTCTGTAATAGAAATTTGAGATGCATCGTAATAAGGACTTGAGGGAATTCGATATGGATCTAGAGAATCAAGTACACCCTTATCATCTGAATAGACATAATGAGATCCCGTTAAATTTGTTCTTTTCAATATACTTGGTTTGGTTGAATCAACTGATTCAGGAATCGTTCCAAATTTATTATATTTCGTACGCCCTAAAGCTCTAGCGGTATTTTGGCTTATCTCATCTTGAAGTTTTGGAGATCCATCTTTTGCAATTGATGTGTTTCGTATTGAACCATCTTCCTTCAATACTATTTTATCAATTATTTCTAATGTTAGCAGCGTTTTACCGTCAGCTAAATAAGAAGTAATTATTGCTGCTGTTTTACAAGAGTTCGTTGTTGGACTAAAATTATACCGAGAATCAAGTTTTCTCTGTTGAACAGGATTATCTCTCGAATAATATAAACTTTTAGACCTCAAAGATTTTTCTTCTATGACCAACCCACTTGGATCTGTGGACTTCATCGGGTTATTTTCCTTTCTTCTCCTCCTTTTACTTGAACAGGCTTCCCACCAGCGCAGGTACTGCGATGAAGTTGCCGATGGCGCCGCCGAGGCTGGAGAGGATGAAAATCAGGAGGACGTGGGAGATACGGTTTTTGTAGAAGCCGCGGACGGTGGTGACGTCGGTCGTCAGGTGTTCCATGTCGCGGACCTGGGGCTTCCGTACCCATGCCTGCGCGAGACCAGAAAACAGGCCGACCCCGATAAATGGATTGATAGTCGCAATGGGGGCGCCGATAAAGGCGGTGATGACGGATAGCGGATGACCGAGGGCAAGGATAGTTCCGACCGCTGCGAGGGATCCGTTCCAGAGGAGCCACCGGACGAGCATCCCGAAAGAGGTGACGGCTCCGCCGGTAAAGAATCCCGCGACGAGGAGCGCGACGATGACGGCGGGAAAAGCCCAGCCGGCGATCTTGCTTCCTAGACCTTTCGGGGGAAGGGACGAGATGTCGGCGGTGTCCGAGGTGCGCGTTCCCGCGGCGAGCTCGCGGATAAAGGCTTCGGTGCCGGGAAGATGGCCCGCCCCGAGGATGGCGACGATTTTCGTGCCTTGCGAATCCCATATATGGCTCGCCAGGTATCGGTCCCGCTCGTCAATCAGCACTTCCTTGACGGTCGGCATGAATTTCGCGAGCTCCTCCATCATGGAGTCCATGGCTCCCTGGTCTTTCAGGTTTTCAATATCCTCGGGTTTCAGGTCCTCGTCGGAGAAGGCGCTGGAAATAAGGGTCGCGAGGAGCTTTGACTTTCCCCACATGTTGTTTTTTGCCCAGGCCCGCTGCAGGGTTACCTGGATGGGCCGATCGACCATCGTGGTCGGTATGCCTTCTTCGGCGGATACCCTGATCGCTTCTTTCATTTCGTCACCGGGCTTTGACCCGACGTCCTCGCCCATTCGTTTCTGGAAGGAGGAGAGCACGAGATTGGCGATGAGGAGGAATCCCTTGCCGTCCTTCAGTACCTTGGTGATGTCGAGTTCCTGCCAGCCCTTATCGTTGCTGATGGACTGGAGGCGGCCCTCGTCGAGCTCTACGCATACCCGGTCGGGATGTTCGGTCCGTATGACGCCAGCGGCTTCATCGATGCTTTCTTTGGAAATATGGGCGGTGCCTACGAGAATGATTTCCCGGCCGTTTAGTTCAATCCGCCTGACAGTCTGTTTCATTTTTGCTCCTGTATGCTGCTATATTGTCTGCTATCTGCTGTAAAAATTTTTCCGCACCCGGATACTGCGACGGATGAATCAGGCCGCCGGCCATGTGGGGATGTCCGCCGCCTGTTCCCGTTTTCGAGAGCAGCGCCCGGATAATATAGCCCGTATCGATGCAGTGATCCCTCGTCCGCGCCGATAGGTGATATTCCTCACCACGTACTTCGATCACGACAACGAAGGTGATTTCCTGCAAGCGTAGCAGAAAATCGGCCAGTACGGACAGTAGTTCGCTGGTGTAATCCCCGTGAACCTCCGCAAGCAGGATCGAATCCTTGATCAAAAAGGACCTGAATGACTCCCCGATGTCGGCGAGTTGAGCCACGCTGAGGGACGTACGGACTATGTCCCGGGCAAGCCTGCTGTCGCCCTCGAAAAAGAGCTGGTAATGCGCGTCGAGATCGGTGCGGCTTACGCGCCGTGAAAGAAAATCGGTGTCCAGCTGGATGCCCGCGAGGAGGGCCGTAGCGGTAGCGCTTTGGGGTGTTTCACCCGCTTCCTTCCAGTAGGTCCAGATTATCGCGGAGCAGGAACCCACGTCGCTCCTGAGATCGATGAAGGGGCATTCTACCTTTTTCCGCGCAGGATGATGGTCTATCACCCCGGTCAGGGTTCCCGCGACTTTTTTGACGGTTCCCGCCGCCGGCGACCCGTCGACGATGATTGTCTGGAACGAAGGGTTTGCGCATGCCTCTTCAAAGCTGATCATCCTGATATCCAGGTGCTTGATCATCTGGCTAAGGGAGATGCTCTGGATGAGTCCGCCATAGGTGATGGAGCAGTCGAAATTTTTCCGTGCGAGCAGGCAGCTCAGCCCGTAGGCGGAGCCCAGCGCGTCATGATCGGGAAAATCATGGGTTTGGATCAGTATGGGACGGGCGGGGTCCAGCAGTTTCTGTAGGGTCGCATAGGGCTTTTCCATCGGTTTATCCCTGGGTGGGCTTGTCTTCCATTTTTTCAAGATCCTTGATAGCCCACTGGCTCAACCGGTATTCGAAAAAGTTCGGGGCAGGTATGGAAATGACCTCGTAGTAATATTTCTGCGCAATTTTCGTGCTCTGGAAAAGCTCGTAGTACATCGCGGAGTAGAACAGCATCCTGTTGCGGATGTTGACGTCTTTTTCCTTCATTACCTTGATCAGTACATCCGCGTCGCCCGAGCGGTCCGCGAACATGCGGCAGAGAAAGTATTCGGTTTTGGTTCTGTCCAGAGTCGTGATATATTTTGACATGAAAGTTTTCGCGATATCGCCCTTGTTCTCGCGGTAATAGCAGAGCGTGATCATCAGCCCATAGGAAGTGTTTTTGGGATTGTATTTGAGCGCTTCGGTAAAGGCTTCCCGGCTGCCCGTAAAATCGCCCTTGCCCCAAAGCAGGATGCCGAGGCTCTCGAAGGCGTAATAGTATTGAGGGTAGAGGCGGGTAATGGCCGAGTAGTCCGCGATGGCTTCGTCCATAAGGCCTAGGTCGTCATTCAATCCCGCGCGGTAAATATAAGCCAGGTATTCTTCCGGCGCGACGCGGACGGCCTCGGTGAATGCCTTGCGCGCATCTTCCTTTTTCGCCATGGAGATCAGGTAGGTTCCGTAATCAATCCAGTGGCTGTATATATTCGGGTCGAGGTCCACGGCTTTTTTGATGTCCTCGATCGCGCCCCCGAGGTTGTTGGTTTCGGACTTCACGCGCGCCCGTTCCGCCCATAAGTCGCTGAAGGATGGATCCTTGCCGATCGCGAGATTCAAAGTGTCCCCGGCCTTGTCCAGTTCGTTCTGCATATAATATACCTTGGCGAGGGCGAGCAGGGTTTCGATATTTTCGCCGTCGGACGCGAGGGATTTCAGGAACCAGAGTTTTGCCGTCGGATAGTTTTTCCTTGCGAAAAAGTCGAGGCCCAGGGCGGTCATTGCCTGACTGTTGTTCGGCTGCACCTCAAGCACCTTGTTCAGGTATTTGGCTCGCCCGTTGATATCCTTGCGGGCGCTCGCGAGCACTGCCTGTGTATACAGAATTTCGGGATTTTTGGGATTTGCGGCCTCGATCTCGTTCGCCAGCGCAAGAGCCGCTTCGAGTTTATTCGCGGAAATCAAGATTGAAAGCTTCAGCAGCTTGATGGAAAAATCGGATGCGTCGCTTTCCGGTATCGTATCGAAGAGTGCGATAGCCTCGTCGTTTTTACCGGCAGACAGAAGCTTTTCCAGCCGCTCGGCGAAGGAGACCCGCGTAAAGGGCTTGGGTTCTTCCGGTTTCGGTTCTGCCTGTTTTACCGCTATGGGCGGCTCCGCGGGTTTTATGGCTGTTTCGGGAGAGGCTTCCCTGACCGTCGGATTCTGCGATTTGCAGGAAAAAAGAATGCTGACAGAAATGCAGCACAGAATGAGCAGCGCAGTTTTTAGTGATAATCGCATTGTATCCCCTCAAAGACGTTGAAATTGTCACGTGCTTTAGTTACACTCAAGCAAATGATGAAATATCTTTCCCGCAGAATTCTTGTGCTGACTGCGTTATATGTTGTTATAATTTTCGGCATTTTCGCCCTACAGTTTACCAACGGCAATGCCTTTTCGCAGGCAATCGGTTCCATGATGGTTTCAGGAACCATGGAAAACGACTCATCCGGCACGAGCCGACCGGTTCTTCCTCTTCACATCAGCGTCAACGGCATCGATTTCTTTCTTGATGACCAGAATTCTCTGATTGCATTTACCTCTGAAAAAACCGCTGTGAGGCTCAAGGTTACCGGTTTTATCAAGGAAGAATCCCGCTTTACGGTCAATTTTACCGATAATGTGTCTGTTTCCTTTGCGTCCGTAAAAAGGGCAAACGCGGACATTATCACGATTTTGGGCACCTTACCCGAAAAATACCCAAAAGTGGTGTTTCCGTACAAAACAACACGCAGCGCCAGGGTCGAAAAAAAAGAATCCCTGTCCCTCATCAATACGGGCAAAAAACAGTACGTGTTTACCGGTGCGTCCATCGAACCGCTTTTATCAGGCGGTGCACGAGCCCTCTCCATTTTGCGGGCCTCTCCGGTAGTGTACTATCAAACCTACATCCCTGCAAAGGGGCTATTAATAGAAGATTTGCTCTCCCTGCCTGCCGCTTCAGATCTTGCCTACAAGAAAGCAGTCGAGCAGTTCGCGGCCTCTTCACTGGTCGTTTTCAAACAGTCCATCGCTTCAGGATCATTTAGCGAACCCCTGGTGGAATCCTATATTGCGGAAATGGGACGCATCGGCATGTACCGCTCTGCGATCGAATCCATTCCCGAGGTATACCGCAACGGCTCAGGCCGAACCTGGCAGACAGTTACCTTCCTGGATAATCTGGAAAAAACCTATGCCGGTCTGATCGCCAGAGAACGGGAGGACCGTCTGGACCTTTCCCGGAAAATTTCGGAAAACAACCCGGCCGTTTTCGAATTCCCCTCGCTTATTCCCTATCTGCTCGACCGCGGCAGTTCCATCCTCCTGAAGGACCTTGCCCGCTTTGCGTCTGTCATAGATATTTCTGCAATCACCGCGCGGGAGGCTGCCGGTATTCTCGAGGCTGCGATGGATTTGTCGGTATACCTGCCCAAGGAGGAGAACGCGCTTCTTCCCCTCGCGGAAGCCTGTGAGCGGAAGCTCAAGACATCCCTCGTCAGGATTAATGATGATCTTTATACAAGTGATGACGGCAAGACCATTGATACCCTGTCTGATCTGGAAATAGGGCCGATTTTAATCCGCTACGGATCCCGATTCGCCGACAAAGCCGTATGGAAGTCGGTCGGAAACCTTCTGGTTACTTCCATGGTTTCCTTCACCGGGGGCAAGGCGGCTCTGCCTTCCGGATTCTCGCTTGCCGGCGGCGCGTCTGCAGGTGAATATTCGGGGATCGTCGCGAAGAGCGATGCCGTTCTCGACCTGCCGTCCGTGTATCCGGTGCTGGTCAGCGGAAACACCTGGTATCCCCATGCGCTCTCCCTTTCCGCCCAGGCGGGTCCCGGCGTATGGGCATGGACAAGCGCACAGTCGATCAAGGTCACAAGATCGGCCGATAATATCATGAAAATCACCACGCAGTTCCCCCAGGGAGAAACGCATTACATGATCCTCCGGGGAATCAAGTCCTTCTACCGCATTCTGATTTACGGTATCGATTTCCGCACCGATCCGCGGTTCGAGAGCTATAACTCGTCGGGCTACGTGTACAACGAGCAGACCGAGACGCTGTATCTGAAGATGAGGCATAAGGCTGAATTTGAAGATGTGCTTATCTATACCGGTCCCAATCCGGACCTCTCCGCAGCCGCCGCTCCTGCTTCCGCCGAAACGCCCGCCGCCGGGGCCGCGGACGGGAGTCAGTAGGCCCCGAGCCGCTTAGCTCCGAGCCGCCAGGCTCTTGGCCGCTTCCCCTATGCTCCCGCTGTGCCGGAGCGGCGCTTTTTTAGAATTTACTGCTGGCCTGCGGCTTCCATGATCTGGTCCAGTTCTTCCGCCGAGTCGCATACGAGGCTGGCTGCGAAGAAGAGGGCGACCGCGGTTTCGGTGGTAAGCGTTCCCATCGGGACGGCGCCTTCCCGCCACATGCGGCGCGAGGTTGAGTATCCCGAAAAATCCACGACGCCTTCCTGCTGGGAGGTGCAGTAAAATTTGCATCCTTTTTTGCGTCCCTGAATCAGCAGGGATTTGAGGGAATAAGGCCCGTCTTTCATGTTGCCCGTGCCCTTTTCGTACAATTCCAGAATAAAACAGGAAACTCCTGCATCGGTGAGCGCCAGCAGCCGGTCTGCCCTGAGTCCGGGGAAAATCCGGCACATGTACAGCTTGTCGGCCGCTTCGGAAAGGATGCGGCTCATTACATAGCTGTCGGTATCATTGTAATCGGTCAAGAGTCCGCTTCCGGTAAAAACAGGTTCCCCGATATTCCAGTTCGTGAATCCCGAGCCGGTGGGCTTAAGGAATTTAAGATTCAGGGGTGAAAGAACCCGCTCTCCGAAAACCACGTATACGCCTCTGTCTTTTTCCTTCGCAAGGCGGATCGCCTTGTTCAGGTTCATGCGCGCTTCGTCGGGCGCCGCATCCGCGCCGAGCGCTGAAGGCGGGGTATTCGACGCCGTGAGCACTATCGGAACCGGGGAGTCGGCGAAGAGCCAGTATACCAGAGGCGCGGTGTAGGCGAGGGTGTCGGTGCCGTGGGTGATGACGATGCCGTTTGTGGTGCCCGACGCGATGTGTTCCGCGATGACATGAATCATCGCCGCCCAGTCCGCGGGCTGGATTTCCTCGCTCAGGAGACGGGAGGCAGGGATACTCACAAAGCTGATATGCTGTTCGGCAAGGTCGTCAGCGAGCATGGTTTTCAGTATCTTGTCATCTCCCGCCGAAATCTCGCCCTCGTCGATGCGTCCCGAAATGGTGCCCCCCATCGACAGTACATAGATCACGCTGATGCGGAGCTCCTCTTTCAGGAGCGCCTTGACGATGATGGGATCCGCGAGCCCGCGGGTTTTTTTCATTATCAGGCCGGTAAGGAATTCGAGCGGACCCATGTCTCCCTCACGCAGGCGGCCCGTCTCGGGGGTGTTTTCCGCGATTATTTTCTGGACAAGCAGGCGAAGCTGTTCAATGTCGGTGATCTGGCTCCAGTTGTGCTCCTTCATCAGTATCTCGGGATCCTTGTCCGTCTCGATGACAGCCATGAGAAGCTGCTTCGCGATCCTGCTGTGGATTGTTTTATTATGATACAGGGCCAGGATGGAAGCGAAACGGCGCGGCGAGAGCGGGGACTCCTGGATTGACCTGCCCTCTTTCCGGAGGATGCCCGTCACGTCCGACATGAGCCAGTGCGCGGTGTCCATCGCGTCGGCGCCAGCCTGAATGGTTTCCTCGAAAAAATCGGCCCGGGATTTTTCGTCGCAGATAAATTCCGCCCGCGAGCGGGAGATGTTCCAGGTAGAAATCAGGCGGTTCTGCCGCTCCGAGGGGTGTTCGATGGCCGAGGCGCGGAGTTCCGCAAGCAGGGCCGAGGGACACTTGTATTCGGGCGCGTCCTTGATTGAGAGGGTTTCGAGGATCGAGACCGATTCGCGGTTTTGGTAGAATTCGGTCCGGTCCTGCCTTTCGTTCCATAAACGGCTTTCGGATACTACCGTTCCTCCCGAGGAAAGCATCTCTTCCTGCCGGTGCAGCTCCGCGTTGATGGCTTTGCGGGCAAAATTGAAGGAATTCAGGTTTCGGAGCTTCACCATGTAGGTCGGTGTTTCGGGATAACGCGCCAGGGAAACATAGGCATTGCACCGGATTACATTTTCCAGTGGAATTCCCTTTAAAATACCCATATATTGTATTCTGCGGCGCAGTTCCGTTAAAAAGATTTCGGCTTCTTCCCCGAGCTCAAAATTGGCGCCGGTACGGATGCGTATATTCGGCGCCCCTGCCTGGAGATAGTCCATTTTATTCTCGCCGTTGATATGGGTAAGACGCCCGGCATCTTCTTCAATGCGGACTTCCTTGATGAAGATTCTTTTTTTGCGGCGGTGGAACTCGATGTCCATAAACCCGTCTTCGCTTATTTTTAGGGAGGCTCCCGAGAGGCTGTATTGCGGGGGAAGGGATGGGCTCCCTTTCGGCCTCTCGTAAATGGCTTTCTCGGCAAGGTTGCAGTCGAGCGCCTGGGAAAGTGTGTAGGCATTTCGGGCTGCCTGGGGATTTATCACCGGAAAAGCCCCACTTTCCCTTCGGCATACCGGGCAGGTACCGGCTTTATTGCCTACATAACAGGTGCAAAAGGCTTTTTCATTTGTGGACACCAGGATACGGACTTCAAGAAACACGTGGGATTGATACATCTCCCCTCCCCGAAAGTGCTTTTTTTTTTGCCTTAAAAGTATATAATTTTAATATAAAATATGATATACTTAAAAATTGACACGGCTTGTTGAGAAGCCAGAAGGAGCAAGCGTGGTGACCAAGAGAGATTTCCCCAAAGTTCACTTTTATGATCAGGACTTTGTCGATATATATGACCGGAGCTGGGCATGGATTCAGGATTACTGGACTACCCCCGAGGGAGAAGGTCTTTCTCCCGAAGGATACTTTATATATCCCGACGGCGAAGAATCCATCCTCAATCAGTTTGAAACGATTTTTTCCTCATTCTTTTTCGTGTATTCGAACCGTAATTATCATGCGAACCAGGGTCTCGACTTTTTCTATGAGCATCAGGAAGAAAACGGAGCAATCCGCTGGAAATATAACCTCCTTACCGGCGATCCGGTCCTTCCGAAGGATAATCCCGAAGGGATCGGCATGCCCCTGTTTGCCTGGGCTGAGTTCAATCTCTACCACAAATCGGCCAACAAAAAGCGTATCAAGGACATAATGCCGGTACTCCAGAAGTACATGAGCTGGATAGACGCGACATTCAAGAAGGAAAACGGCCTGTACAAGGTACCTCTTGCGGTTACGACCATGACCAATTCACCGCGCAAAAAAGCCTCCTATCTCGTGGACTTCAACACGGCCATGTCTATCAATGCCCTCTACATGTCCGCTCTGGGTGATATCCTGAACGACAAGGAATTGAGCTTCCAGTACAAACGCATGTACTTTTCGCTGAAAACCCGCATCAACTCCCTTATGTGGGATGCTGAGAGCGGTTTTTATCATGATATCGACGAAGACGAAAAACGCCTGCCCCAGAAAACGATAGCAGGCTTTTGGCCTCTGCTCGCCGAGATCCCGAACGAGGACAAGGCCGAGAAAATGATCGCCCATCTGATGAATCCGAAAACCTTCGGCGTGGACCATCCCTTTCCGAGCCTTTCGGCGGACGACCCCGAATATGACGAGCGGGGCATGGGCTACCGCGGGAGCGTGTATCCTCCCTTCACCTTTATGGTGGTTAAGGGTCTTGAAAAATACCAACGCTGGGATCTTGCCCGCGAATGCGCGATCCGCCATCTCTATTACGTGCTGGACGCCATGTCGCCTAACGGCGAGCATAACAAGGGCAGCCTCTGGGAAGCGTATATGCCCCAGAAAGAAGGTCCGGCCCAGTGGCCGGGGAAAGAAGGCTTTCCCAAAAAGCAGTATCTGCCTTATGCCGGATTGTCTACCATTGCCCTTATGATCGAGAACATCATCGGCCTTTCCATCAGTCTTCCCCGCAAGACGGTCGACTGGATTATTCCGAACCTCGAGGTGATGGGAATCGAAAACCTGAGCCTCAAGCGGAACCTCATCACGATTCTTTCGAACAAAAGCCAGCGCGGCTGGGAAATTCATATGGAAAGTGAAAAGTTGTACTATTTTACGATTAACATCCTCGGTCAAAAGAAAAAAACCCTGCCGATCCCGTCCGGAAAATGCTCGATGCTCATCGACAAATTATAAACCGGAAATTCATGGTTTTTTCACAATATGGCGATACAATAGGGAATCCTGAAAATACCGCATGCGGTTTTCCGGGGTTCCCTTGGAGTTTTTAGAATGAAAAAGCAGATTCAGCCTTCTCTGGAGGCTGTAATAGAAATCGGCGCAACGGGCATCCGTCTTCTTGTCGTAGAAGTTTCCGGAAGCGGAACCTGGACGGTAATAGACCGGGCGGAACGCTCTCTGGCCCTCGGCCGGGACGTGTTCACCTCAGGCACCATATCCCGCGATTCCCTCCTTCAGTGCCTCGCCATCCTCAACAGATACCGCGAAATACTCTCCGGCTGGGCAATTCCGGATGACCACGTCACCATCGTCGCGACGAGCGCCATCCGCGAGGCTAAAAACCGGGACTCGATCCTTGACCGGCTTGCGGTAAAAACCGGCTTTTCCGTCCGCGTCATCGACGGCATCGAGGAAAACCGGCTCATGTACCTGATGGTCGATTTTGCCCTGCGCGACGCCCCCACCAAGCTTTCGAAAGTCAATTCCATCATTCTTGATATCGGGGGCGGCTCGACCGAAATCATGCTTCTGCAGAAGGGAAAGATGGTGGCGGCCCACAGTTTCCGCATGGGTACCGTCATTATCGAGCAGCAGATAAAGGCGATAATGGGATCCTCGAAGGATATGCGCCGCTTTCTGGCGGAATACATACATACCACCGCGGAAAATCTGAACAACGAGCTTCGCCTTGATCTGGTCAAACAGCTGATCGCGATAGGCAATGACGCGCGCCTCGTCGCACGGAGCGTCGGCACCCAGGAGTCGGACCTCTTCGCCGTCATCAAGCGTGATGACTTTATCGCTTTTGTCGACAAAGTGACCAACTACAGCATCGAGGAAAGCGTCCAGCATTTCAGGATCAGCTATAACGAAGCCGAGTCACTCGTTCCCGGTCTTTTGTCCTACCAGTATTTTCTCGAGATGACCGGGGCCGAGACCGTCGTGGTGCCCTATCTTTCCATCCGGGAAGGCGTCATCATCTCGAAGCTCGCCGGCCCCAACCATCAGGTGCGGGAGGAATTCTACACGCAGGTCATCGCCTCCGCGATGAACCTCGGCAAGAAATTCCATCTGGATGACGATCACTATAAATATGTAACCCGCATCGCACTCAAGCTGTTTGATTTTCTGGAAAGCGAGCTTGGTCTTGACCGGCACGCCCGGCTGATCCTTGAAATCGCGGCCATTCTACACGATATAGGATCCTTTATCCGCGCGAGCGACCATCATATCCATAGCCAGTACATCATCGCGCATTCGGATATTTTCGGCTTGAACAAGGATGACATGAATATCCTGTCGAACGTGGTGCGTTACCACCGCTCGGAGCTGCCGAATTCCGGACATCCGGGCTATGCCTCGCTGCCCCGGTCCGACAGGACGATGGTGCTGAAGCTTTCGGCTATTTTGCGCGTGGCGGATGCCCTGGACCGCGGGCACTCTCAGCATATCCAGGATTTTGACATCGAGCTGACGCGCGATACCCTGTTTTTGCGCGCCCAGGGGACGCATGACATCACGCTTGAGCGGCTTGCCCTTGAGGAAAAGGTTGATCTTTTCGAAGATATTTTCGGCTATAAAGTGATAATGATTTGAGGTTATTCTGAAATGAAAAAAGAAACGTTTACATATTTTAACCGAGAGCTGTCCTGGCTCGAATTCAACGCCCGTGTCCTCGATGAGGCCAGGCAGAAAAACGTTCCCCTCCTCGAGAGACTTCGTTTTCTGACCATAGTGTCCTCGAATTTTGACGAGTTTTTCATGGTCCGGGTAGCCAGCCTCAAGGCGCAATGCGCCGCCAATCCGGACTGCAGGGATGCTTCCGGCATGTTTGCCCGGGAGCAGCTTGAGCGGATTTCTCTGCGCGTTCACGGTCTGGTGCATATGCAGTATAAATACCTTCTGGAAGACATTTTTCCGGGTCTCGCGGACGAGGGTCTGCACTACGTAAACCCGTCTTCTTATACCTCTGTCCAGATCCATTTTCTGGATTCCCTTTTCATGTCGGATGTATTTCCTATTCTCACTCCTCTGCGGACCAACGTGGACGGGCATTTCCCGAGCATAGGGAACCTCCGCCTGCACGCCGCTTTTCTTCTCCGGAACAACATCGCCGTCTCCGGCGAAACCCTTTCCGGCTTTCTGGAAAAGACGGGGGTCATAAGCGACACCGCCGCGCTCGCCGGAGGCGAAAGCGCAAGCCCGCCCCTCGCGATCGTGCAGATTCCCGCGAGCATTTCGCGCGTGGTCTGGCTTCCCGATGTTGACGGCCAGCGCTATTACACCCTGCTCGATGACGTGGTCCGAACCTTCGGCCAGCGCCTCTTTCCCGGCTTCAGCATAGAGGAGAGTCTTCTTTTCAAGGTGGCCCGCGACGCGGACTTTGCCGTAGACGAGGACAGGGACGACGACTTTATCGCGGCTATCCAGGAAGTCCTTGTGTCGCGTCTTTCCTCGGTTCCCGTCCGCCTGATATGCACGGGCGAAAGCCCGACGATCCTGTCATTCCTGAAACTGGGAATGGGACTTCACGAGGACGACGTGTATTCGGTTCCCGGGCCGCTTGACCTTTCGACCCTTGTCGAGCTTACGAATACCGAGGGCTTTGACCATTTGCGGAACCCTCCCTGGAAGAACTATTGGCCGGTGGATCTGCCCAACGACGTTCCTCTGTGGGACGAGCTCAAGCGGAGGGACGTGCTTCTTCATGTTCCCTACAATTCTTACGAGCCGGTCCTGCGCTTTATCAACGACGCGGCCGACGATGCCACTGTCCTCGCGATCAAGATGACCCTGTACCGGACAAGCGGGGATTCGCCCATCATCCGCGCCCTCGAGAGAGCCGCGCGTTCCGGCAAGCACGTGACCGTATTTGTCGAGATAAAGGCCCGCTTTGACGAGGAGCGGAATATCTCATGGGCGCACCGGCTCGAGGAAGTCGGCATCATCGTCGTCTACGGAATCAGCCGGCTGAAGGTTCACGCCAAAATCCTGCTCGTCATCAGACGCGAAGCCGACGGGATCAGGCGTTACGTGCATCTGTCGACCGGAAACTACAATGACCGCACCGCCCGCTTTTACGTGGACATGTCCCTCTTTACCTCGAACCATGAAATCGCCAATGACGCGACATTGTTTTTCAACATGATATCCGGCTATTCCGCGATCATGTCGACCAGACGCCTCGTGATGGCGCCCATCGATTTGAAGCTGCGCCTGCTTGCCCTCATCAATCGGGAGATAACGCGTTCCGTGCCGGAAAAGCCGGGCAACATCATCGCCAAGATGAACAGCCTCGCCGATCCCGAAATCATCGACGCCCTCTACCGCGCGAGCAACGCGGGGGTAAAAGTGATGCTGAACATCCGCGGGGTGTGCATGCTTGTTCCCGGCGTCGCCGGCATGAGCGCGAACATCACGGTCGTGAGCGTTATAGACCGTTATCTCGAGCATACCCGGATTTTCGCATTCAAGAATGACGGGGCCGACGAGCTGTATCTCTCAAGCGCCGACCTGATGAGCCGGAACCTGGACAGAAGGGTCGAACTGATGTTCCCCGTGCTGCAGGAAGACATACGGAAAAACATTTACGATATCCTGAACCTGTATTTTGCCGACAACATGAAATCCCATTACCTTCAGAGCGACGGTACATGGCTTCGCCGGTCCCCGATTGACGGGGAGGCGCCGCTGCGCATTCAGGAACTGCTGCAGGAAGCGGAAAAGAGGCGGAGGGAATTGTTCGATCAGGAGCCTCAGCGGGAATTCACGGTCCGAAGGACTTGAAGGGGCAGTATCTGAAAAGGGATTATTTCGGGACGCCAGTTCAAGTCTGAAGTGCGAGAGGCAATTTAAAAAACACTTCTCGCGGTGTTCGGTAGCCTAATGACTTTCTTGGCCTATTGTTTATCTTTTTG
>JAYVSC010000051.1:0-47454 GCA_043775705.1 Spirochaetales bacterium
GGGGATATAAGCAGAACAGTAACAGTCAAGGTTGCGGACGCCGAGACGACAATATCTTCCGGCAACAAACACTGGGTAATTTAGGAGAAAAATATATGAAGCACTTCCGTTCAGTTTTAATAGTAGATGACTCACCCACCTCGCGCATGATAATCCAACGCTGCATCGAAATGACGGGCGCGGAGGTTGACCTCTTCATGTATGCCGAAAACGGCATTGATGCCCTTTCAATACTGGACGACAATACCGTTGACCTCATCCTGACGGACATAAACATGCCGAAAATGGACGGGCTGACCTTTGTACGGCTTATGAAAAACAAAGCGGAAACGGCGCAAATTCCGGTTGTGGTAACCTCGAGCATTGCTGACGGCTCTATCGAAACGGAAATGAACAAGCTTGGCATCACCTTGATAATCAAAAAGCCAGTCTCCCCGGAAAAAATGATGCATGTTCTGGGAGGCATCAAATGAACGAATATCTGGAGCCGGGAAAGACTGCACTCTTACTCGCCGATTGTGTATCTTCTGTCTTCGCGGATATGGCATTTATCGACGTAGAGGAAGTGCTTGATGAAACACCGCCTCCGATCAAATCCTCGGAAGAGAGATGCGTCGCCATCGACGTACTGGCACCCATCTCGTGCCGTATAGAACTCAGGATGAGCAAAGCCCTGCGCGACAAAATTGTCGAAAATATTTTCGGGGACTCGCCGGACGCCAATCAGAAAAAGAACGGAGAGGACTCGCTGCTCGAAATGCTCAATATAATCACGGGAACCTTCCTGTCCGCGTATTTCGGTACGGGAGCCGAGATACAGCTGGAACTGCCGCAGTTTCTCTATTTCAACGATCAGTCGCAGGGACATCCTGTCGCAAAAGTGTACATGCGCGCCGAGGGCGAGCCGTTAAGCGTATCCTTCAATTCAGTCAGATACCGCTACTGATGGCATATACCTCTTTTTTTAGAGACCCTGACGCCCTCACCGCGATCATTTCGACGGCGCTGCCGGCATTGTCAAAGCGCAAGGAAATCCGCGTATGGGACGCAGGCTGTGCCACCGGTGAGGAACCCTACACATTGGCCATACTCTTTGCCTCGCATATGGGACCGTTCGCATTCCGCAACCTTGATATCCTGGCGACCGATCATGAGGAGAGCAGTTTTCCCCAGTTTGAAAACCGCATCAGGGATGCGCTGTACAGCCGGAAAGACATCTTCTGGGTTCCAGAGAGATTCAGGGATTCCCATTTCGTCTCGACCGACGACCCGGAAATTTTCTGCCTCACCCAGGATATACGCGACAAGGTCAGGTTTATCAAGCATGATCTATTGACCTATATCCCGCCCGAAAAAAACATGTCCCTTATCGTATGCAAGAACGTGCTGATGCACTTTACGGCGGAGGAACAACTGAAGGTACTCCAGATGTTTTACGATTCGCTTGATAAAAACTGTTTTCTGGTACTGGATGGATTCCAGGCCATGCCGGAAGAATTTTCACGGCGTTTTATCCATGACGAAAGCGGGGCTCCGCTTTTCCGGAAAAAAGAGGTTTGAAACAGTGCGTATTATCCCGCTCCATCAGGCCAGCGACTCGGATTACTCATGCGTTGTCTACTGGATTTTGGGCGACAGAAACGAGGCTCAGGACAGAAACACTCTCATCGATACCGGCTCTTCAAATCTGGCCAACCTCGGATATTTCATGAGGGAAATGGCGCCCCAATCGAAGGGCATCGGAAAGATGGCCATCGAGCAGGTGATACTCACTCACGGCCATTACGACCACGCGGGCGGTCTAAAGGGTATCGTGCGTCAGTTCAACCCCCTGCTCTACTCATGGATAGCCCTACCGGGAAATTACGCCAATACCACCGACGGCATGAGCATAATGGTCGGCAACGAGAGCGCAGTGATCCTGCACACGCCGGGCCATTCCGATGACTCGATCTGCGTGTATCTGCCCTCGCCCGGCATTCTCTTTTCCGGAGACACTATCTTCAGGATTTCCGACAATCAGGGCACCTATTCGCAATCCTACCGGAACACTCTGGAGCGCCTCGCGACATTGGATATCAGAACGATATACCCCGGACACGGAAATCCGGTCACCGAAAATGCATCGCTCTTTATCAAAGCCTGTCTCGAACATGTCAGAGAGTCCGCGGTAAAAGATTGAGCGGCATGACGGTGGTATACGATACGCGCTTCAGCGACTCTGCCTACGCCGATGACAACGCGTCAGTCAGCGGACGCATGGAAGCGGCGATGAGCGGTTTCGGAAAAGGCGGCGTTCCGGTCAAAATTATCGGGGCACATCCTGCGGTCCTTGAAGAAATCCTGCTTGCGCATGAGAAAGCATACGCCGCTTCCATAACCGAAAACACCGCCCTTTTTTCAATGGCAGCCCTCGCCGCAGGCGGGGCAATCCTTGCCGCGGAATGCGCATACAAAGGAGAGCCGACCTTTGCCTGCATCAGGCCTCCCGGACATCACGCCTCGAGGGAAAGCGCCTGGGGCCACTGCACATTCAACAATCTGGCCATTGCCCTCTTAACGCTACGGGAGCGGAAATGCATCGAAAACGCCTTTGTGCTCGATATCGACGCGCACACCGGAGACGGCACCCGGACAATCCTCAAAGGCTGGACTGAAGCGGAAGTTTTCAATCCCTACGCCGATTCGGCAAAGGAGTACCTTGCCCTGGTGGAACAACGACTCTCCGAAATTCAAAAAACCGATATCCTTGCCGTATCCGCGGGATTTGACGCGTATATACACGATGTCGGTCATAAACTCGACACCGACGACTACGAGAAAATCGGCGCCCTCGTCAAAAATGCATCACGACGGCTATGCAAGGGACGGCGCTTTGCGGTTCTCGAGGGCGGCTACTTTCTTCCGGATCTCGGAAAAAACGTCAGCGCCTTTTGCCGGGGATTTTCAAATTGAAACATAAAATCGGTCTTAACCTTGACCTGATACAATTGCCGAGACATGCGGAGCTTGGGGACTACGACTGGTTTGACATAGAGCTTGAGGGCATTCAGGTAGGTAAATCGCGCTGCCGCATCGAAAGTTCAAAATTCACCATTTTTTCAATCATGATCTATCCCGAGTTCGTACTGCAGGGATACGCACGGACTGTCATCGATTATTTAAAAACGCTTTACCCGCTCATATATGCGGACCGCGTGCGTTTTACCGCACGCGATTTTTTGCTGAAAATGGATTTTCTCGAGGAAAGCGAATGTCTATTTGTGTGGCACCGGAGCCTCTCTCCGCCCCTTGAATCTACATCCCGCTTATCGCCGCGAGAAGAGCCTCTTTTTGAAAAGGCTTGATGATAAAGCCCCGGGCGCCGAGATCAATCGCGTCCTTTTTAAGGCTGTCCTCATCCTGGGTGGTCAGTACGAATACGGGAATACCGGCAATCGCGGGGTCTCCTTTTCGCGCCTTTAAAAACTCAATCCCGTTCATCTCTGGCATATTGATATCCAGAAGGATGCAGTCCACCGGACCTTTTTTCAGTTTTTCAAGGGCAAGAAGCCCGTTCTCGGCTTCCTCTACTACGTGTCCGGCTCCGGTAAGGGCCAATGAAATAATTTTCCTCATGGTGGAAGAATCGTCAACTGACAGAATTTTCACAACTGTACCTCCGCTAATGCATTTTTTTCGTCTTTTGTTTTTGATCCGGCGATAAGCCGCTCTTTGATGCTGGTGAAACGCTCGTTTTTTACTTTATGATCTATGGGTATATTGTTTTCCTCGAGGCAGGCATCGAGGCCTTTCCTGAGTTCCTGCAGTATTGCCTGGGCACCCTCGATCATCTGGCGGGTTATATCCTGAAACTGGAGGGATTCGAGCACTCCGTCGAGCCCGTGGTTGATCTCTTCCGACATGAGCGCGATTTCCCGGGTAAAGTTTTCGGTGCGGGTCGAAGCCCCGATCAGGGACTCGACTGCGGCTTCGGAGGCGTCTATCCCCTTTTCAACCTGGGTTACCACGACGCCAGCTTTCTCTTCCATGTTCGCGACCAGAAGAGAATTATAATCCTTGAAACGGCCGAGCAGGTTTGCTACCTGCCTGGAAAAATCGAAGGTCCTGTCATTGAGCTTGTGAAGTTCGGTGGTAATAACCTTCACGCCCCGCCCCTTCTCGCCCATCCGGGCAGCCTCTATGGACATATTGAAAGCAATCAGTTTTGACTGCTCGGTAATTTCGGTAATATTGCGGAGCAGCTCGAGCCCGGTCTCGATTTCCCGGCTCATTGCCTTCAGGTTATCCCGGTTCTCCCGTGTGCACAGGGACAATTCACGGATTGAAATGCGCTCGGCCTGTACTGCTTTCCGTGAATTTTCGGCCGTGAAGTGAATTGATTTTTCGCTCCTGGTATCCTCGAGATCGGTGCGGAGCGATCGTGCAGAAGCGGAGGCACGGCCGGATGCTTCGCGCACTTCCATGAATTTTTCCATGAGGGTAAAGGCCGCTTCCTCGGTTTTGACGGGAACGGCCTTGATCACCGCCTCGCCCAGGGGCAGCAGTATCAGGGCGTCGGTGAAGACGCCGCCTGAAAGCGCGCCCATCATCGCCTCGAATTTCGAGATGCGTTCATGGGCATCATTCATTGCCTGTTCCATTTGCTCGAGGTTTCTGGATGACAGAATTTGGGCGGCTTTTTCGGTCTCCGTGCGGGAAAGAGAAACCGGATCGGTTTCTCTTTTACGGAATGAGCGGCGGTTCATAAAGAAAGCAAAAAGTGCCAGTAAAGCCGTGACAAAAGCGGTTCCCTGGGCAAAAGCCTCCCCGGGTTTTCCGGTAAATATGAGTAACACTACGGTAATAATAGATAAAAAAGAGGCGGCCTGCATTATAATTCCCGGAACATTCATATAATAACTATACGTCACTGAAATTGGAATTACCAATTTTTTTACCTTATAATTCAATCACATGCGCAAAAATAGTCTATAATTTAGAGGATGAAGGATATTGAAGGATGAACAATAGTCACGGAAAAACGATACTTCTTGTTGAGGATGAAGCGATTATTGCCATTTCTACCAAGGGCTCTCTTGAAAAAGCCGGGTATACGGTATTCACCGCAAATTCCGGCGAAAAAGCTTTTGAACTCTATCAAGCCAATAGAACTATCAACCTCATCCTTATGGACATGAATTTAGGCAAGGGCATGGACGGCCCTCAAGCGGCGCTGAAAATCCTGAAAGAGAGGGAAATTCCCGTTATTTTTCTGTCCAGCCACACTGATACCGAAATAGTCGAAAAAATCAGAAAGATTTCTTCCTACGGCTACGTGGTAAAGGATTCGGGATTTTTCGTACTCGAGGCATCGATTCAAATGGCACTGAAACTCTTTGACGCACAGGAAAAAATGAAGCTTCTGCTTGAGGCGGCCAAGGCTATCATCTCGTCAAAAACAAAAGAAGAAATCTGCACGAATCTGCTGGTAAAATTCTGCAGCTTCATCGGCGCCGACCGCATTTCGCTGTTCCTCCTCGATACAGAAAAAAAAGAAATACTGCTCAATATTGCGCACGGCTTTATCCAGGATAAAATCCCGATCGGTTACGGTGAACTGATGGCAGGATTGTCCGGGAAGGTAATCGCGAGCGGAAAACCCATCCTGTCGGAAAATCCTGAAGACGGCAACGAACCGAAGGAAACGAAGGCACGGCGCTATGCGGATGACGCGGGCTCGCTGATCGTCGTGCCCCTGATTGTGGAAAACAGCGTTATCGGAACCATCACCGTCATCAACCGTTTTGACCAGAGGGTATTTACGCAAAAAGACCTGGAACTCCTTTCCCTCATGACCGATCAGGCGGCGGATTCGATCAACCGTATCCATCTCCAGGAAAAGCTCCGGGAAAGCGATAACCGTCTACGCGAGGTTATCGAAAATTCGCTTGACGTTTCCTATAAAAGAAATCTGCAGACAAATTCCTATGACTATCTCAGCCCGCGCTTTACCATGCTTTCCGGCTATACCCCGGAAGAATTTTACCACATGAAGCAGGACAAGATCCTTGCCCTGATGCACAGCGACGACTTGAACGCCATATACCAAGTCCTTAACGAATCCCTGACAGAAGGAGCCGAGGCTGGAAAAGCCTATCAGGTGGATTACCGGTTCAAGCATAAAAACGGAAAATACCGCTGGTTCCATGACCAGTTCACCGTTTTGCGCGGCGATGACGGAAAGCCGTTCGCGCGCATAGGGAACATGAACGATATCACGAGCCGAAAACAGGCCGAAGGGAAAGTCCAGTCACTCCTGAGCGAGAAGGAACTTATACTAAAGGAAGTCCATCACCGCATCAAGAATAATATGAACACGATTTATGGACTGCTCGTCCTGCAGGCAGGTACGCTCGAGGATCCTGCGGCCATCGAGGCGCTCGAGGATGCCGGCAGCCGGGTGCAAAGCATGATGATGCTGTACGACAAGCTCTACCGCGCGGAGGATGTCACCGAAATCTCGATCCGGCAGTATCTGCCCTATCTGGTCGACCAGATCGTCAATAACTTTCCGAACAGTTCGCAGGTAAAGATAGAAAAGAAAATCGACGACTTTATACTGGACGCCGAAAAGCTGCAGCCTCTCGGAATAATCATCAATGAACTTCTCACCAATATCATGAAATACGCCTTCACCGGCAGAAAAAGCGGAGTGATAACGGTGTCCGCCCTGCTGAAGGATACCCGCGTTTCGCTGACTATTGCAGACGACGGCAACGGAATGCCTGAATCGATCAGTTTTGGACATTCGACCGGATTCGGCCTCGTGCTCGTAAGCGGAATGGTCAAGCAGATACTCGGCACCATCCGGATCGAGCGGAACGGCGGCACGCAGATTATTCTGGAATTCGATAGATGAAAACAGGAGTTCACGGAATGCAAGGACTGCATGGAAAATCAATCTATCGAATGCTTTTTTTTGGCCTAATGCTCTCAATCAGTTTTCTCTCGACCGCCCAAACACGCACGATCACGGTAGGGGCATTCAACAATTACCCCGTTATTTTCAGGGACAACGACGGCGTCATCAAAGGCCTGTATGTCGATCTTCTTTCCGAAATAGGAAAAAAGGAAAATATCAATTTCACCTATGTGTTCGGAACATGGAACGAGGGACTCGAGCGGGTCCAGTCTGGGGAAGTGGATCTGCTCACCAGCGTCGGCTATACCCCGGAGCGCGCCCTTTTTATGGATTACTGCCGGAACCCGATTCTGACGGTTTGGGGTGAGCTGTATGCCCTGCAGTCTTCTGAGATCAACGGCATTTTAAACATCGCTGACAAAAAAATAGGAATAATGAAGGGAGACATCAACGCGCAGAATTTTACCGCGTTGAGTTCCGCCTTCGGAATAAAATGCACGTTCATTGAATACGCGAGCTATCTGGATGTTTTCACAGCTATCGCCGACAAAAAGGTCGATGCGGGCGTCGCGGGCATTACGTTCGGCGCCGCGAATGAAAAAAAATACGGATTGAAGTCGACAGGCGTGGTGTTCAATCCCATCAATATCTATTTTGCGACCGCCAAAGGTAAAAACCGCAATCTGCGCGTTCTGCTCGATTCATATCTTGAAAAATGGAAACTCCAGAATGATTCGGCGTTCGACAGGGCAAAGGAAACATGGCTTTACGCGTCCTTTAACCGCGCATCGGGAATACCCTCATGGCTCGTTCCCTCCCTGTTCATATTGGCGGGCGTCCTTGCGATCGCGTTTGTCTTTATTCTCCTGCTGCGCATCCAGGTAAAAAAGGCTACGGATAAAATTCAGGAAAGCGAGGAAATATTCAGCCAATTCATGAAGCACAGTCCCATCTACGTGTTCTTCAAGGATGAAAATATCAGGTCACTCAGACTGAGCGCGAATTACGCCGGGATGCTCGGGAAACCCATAGAGGACCTGATAGGCAAGAACATGATGGAGCTTTTCCCATCCGAGATAGCCGAAAAAATGGTTGCCGACGACCAAAAAGTACTCAAGGAAGGCCAGGTTGTCACTATAGATGAGGATTTCAACGGCAAGAATTTCTCGACGATAAAGTTTTCTTTTAGCACCTCCAACAAGAAAAAATACCTTGCCGGTTTCACCATCGACCTGACCGAACGCAAACAGGCCGAGGAAAAGATAAAATTTCTGCTGGCCGAAAAGGAACTGCTGCTCAAGGAAGTGCACCATCGCATCAAAAACAACATGACCAGCATCAAGGGCCTTCTTTCGCTGCAGATCGCCTCGGAGAAAAATCCATCCGCGATCGAGTCGCTCAAGGACGCCGAAAGCCGGGTGCAGAGCATCATCACCCTGTATGACAAACTGTACTGCACGGACAACTACCGCGAATTGCCCATGAAGGAATACCTGATGCCCCTCGCGGAGGAAATCGTATCGAGCTTTACAAATAAACGCACGATTCGCCTCTCCACGGACATTTCGGATATCGTGCTGAAAGTCCAGCTGCTCTCTCCTCTCGGGATAATAGTTAACGAGCTTATGACCAACATCATGAAGCATGCCTTTATCGGCAGGGAAAGCGGGCTTATCAAAATATCCACGCTGATGAAAGAAGGACGGATGTCGCTTATCATCGAGGATGACGGAGTCGGAATTCCCGAATCGGTCACTTTCGAAAAATCAACCGGCTTCGGAATGCAGATAGTGGGCATGCTCACGGAGCAGATCGGCGGCAGCATCAGTATCGAGCGCGGGGCGGGGACGAAATTCGTCCTTGAATTCAATGCGTGAAAATAAAACCATCCTGCTCGTGGAAGACGAGCCGGTCATAGCCATAGTCCAAAAAAAGAAACTCGAAAAATATGGCTACTCGTTGATAATCGCGAATACCGGGGAAGCGGCACTTGAGATATTCGCCGAAAATAAAAACATCGATCTGGCGCTTATGGATATTGAGCTCGGTGACGGTATAGACGGAACCGAAACCGCGAAAAAAATCCTGGAAAAACGGAACATACCCATTGTCTTTTTTACGAGCCACTCGGAGCCTGAATACGTCGAGCGGACCGAAAAGATAGCCTCCTACGGATACGTGACGAAAAACTCGGAAATTTCCATTCTTGACGCATCCCTACAAATGGCTTTCAGACTTTTTGAGGCAAACAACAAGATACGCGAGAGCGAGGAATATCTGAACACGGTTATCGACTCCACAAATGAGGCGATCTTCATTCACGACGCGGATACGGGAAAGATTCTGGACGTTAACCGGAGCATGTGCGAGATGTACGGCTATACCCGCGAAGAAGCCAAGATGACCACGCTAGAGGAACTCAGTCAGGGAAAGAGGCCCTGGTCAGAGGAAGATACCTTTGAGTGGTTCCGGAAGGCAAGACAGGAAGGACCCCAAACCTTCGAATGGCTCGCCAAAAGGAAAAACGGGGAACTATTCACCGTAGAGGTGAGCATGCGCTTTGCCCTGATAAGGAACACCGCCTGTTTCGTGGTATCCGCGCGCGACATAACTGACAGGAAACAAACCGAAAAGGCCTTGGGCGACACAAAATTATTATTTCATCTCCTCCTTGAAAGCCTGCCGCAGAACATTTACGCGAAGGACACCGATGGGCGCTTTATATTCGTGAATCAGCATTACTGCGACGCTCAGGGCATGACCCAGGATGAAATCATAGGAAAGTCCGACTACGACCTGCACCCCGCGGACTTGGCCGAAAAATACCTGAAGGACGATCTACGGGTGATAAAGACCGGCGTCCTTTTCGAAAAGGAAGAAATCCACCAGGCTCTCGGCAAGGACAAAATATACGTACAGGTGATAAAGACGCCGCTTCGCGACGCGATCGGGAAACCCATAGGGACGCTCGGTATTTTCTGGGACATCACGGAACGCAAGGAAATCGAGCAAGCCCTCATGTACCAGAAAATACTGCTTTCCACAATCGTCGAAAGCGCCTCGGACGCGATCTTTGCCAAGGACAGCGAGGGCCGGTATACGGTGATCAATGAAGCGGGCGCCTCCATGATCGGCCTGAGGACTTCAGAAATAATCGGCAAGACAGATCTGGAAATCCTGCCGATCGAGCTGGCGCTCGAGTTCGGTAGAATTGACAATGATGTCATGAAAAGCGGCCAGATGCTTCTCGGGGAAGAAACGGGTATCATCAACGGGCATATGCAAACTTTTCTTGCGACCAAGACTCCCTGGCGCAACGAAACGGGCAAGATCATCGGGGTGATCGGAGTCTCGAAGAACATCACCGAGCGCAAGCTCGCCGAGGAAAAACTCAGCGCGCTGTTCGGCTCGATGACGGAAATGGTGGCCATACACGACCTTGTCTTCAACGACGCGGAAGAAGCAGTAAACTACCGGATCACGGACTGCAATAACGCCTTCACCAAAATAACGGGAATCGCGAAGGAAAAGGCAATAGGTAAATTGGCAACCGATGTCTACCAGACAAATGAGCCCCCCTACCTCGAGGAATTTACGCATGTAGCCGTCACCGGAAAAGCCTTCGAATACACCACTTACTTCGAGCCCATGGAAAAACATTTTTCCGTGTCCGTCGTATCCCCGAAAAAAAACACCTTCGCGACGATAACCACGGACATCACCGAAACAAAGCAGATACAGAAAACACTCGACAATAAAAACAAGGAGCTCGAGAACTACCTGTATATCGCGTCCCATGACCTGCGCTCCCCGTTGGTGAACATCCAGGGTTTCAGCCAGCGCCTGAAAAAACAGACCGATGCGCTAAACACCCTCGTTTCCCGCAGCGGCCTCGCGCCGGAAATACTGGCCCAAACAGACGACCTTTTCACGGAAGGGATTCCAAATACCTTGAATTATATCTTTTCAAGCGTAACCAAGATGGACGGCCTTCTGAACGGACTGCTTCAGATATCCCGTACGGGGCGGACCCTCATGACCGTGGTGCCCATAGACGCGAACAAACTGCTGGACACGGTCATCAGCACCTATAACTTTCAGCTGACCGAGATCGATGCGGTCGTCACGATAGCTGCTTTGCCCCGCTGCTACGGAGATGAAAACCTGCTTAACCAACTATTTTCGAACGTCATAGGGAACGCGATCAAATACCGGGACAACAACAGACGGCTTCTCATCGAGATCACCGCCCATTCGGATTCGAGAAGGGCCGTCTACTCGATAAAGGACAACGGAATAGGAATCGAGGCGCGCCATCTGGAAAAAATATGGAATGTATTTTACCGCGTTGACGCGACGCATGCGGAGGCCGGAGAGGGTTTGGGATTAAACGTGGTGAAGCGCATAGCCGAAAAGCACCACGGCATGGTCAGGGTTGAATCTGTGTGGGGAAGCGGAAGCACGTTCCACATCGAATTGCCGTCAACTGCGTTTTCCGAATAGCGTGCAAAGCCGGGAGAGAGATATGCAGAAATACAAGGAATTGATAATACTGATAGCCGAGGATGATGACGGCCATGCTGACCTTATAAGGGAAGGACTGGACAACTCGGGAATCTGCAACAGCATAGTCAGGTTCAGAAACGGTCAGGAAATCTGGAATTTTCTGTCAGGTTCCGGGGAAGCCGTCATGCGTGATCCGGCGAAAAGCTACCTCGTCCTGCTCGATATCAATATGCCGGTAATGGACGGCTATGAGGTTTTGCAAAAAATCAAGAGTCACGATTCCCTGCGGGATATTCCCGTCATAATGCTTACCACAACCGACGATCCGAGGGAAGTCGAACAATGCTACAAACTGGGCTGCAATATGTACATAGTCAAACCGGTTGATTTCAATAAGTTTTCCGAAACCCTGCTGCGTCTCGGCCTTTTCCTGCAAATTGTAAAAATATGACAGAAGGGGACAGACATGCTCATACAAATTATTGAAGACGACAAAGCGCTCGCAGAGCTGATAAAAACCAGAGTTGAGGAAGAAGGCTATAAAACGGCTCTTGCATATACCGCAAAAGACGCGCTTGCATGGCTCGAAAACCATGTACCTCATATCATGCTTTTGGATTATACCCTTCCCGACATGAACGCGAAGGAATTCATAGAAGAGCTTATAGCCCATCAGAAACCGGTGCCCTCCTTCATCATATCGACCGGAGGCGGAGACGAGAGAATCGCGGTGGACATGATGAAATCGGGTGCGCGGGACTACATACGGAAAGACAGCCTGTTTCTTGAAATGCTTCCCGCGCTGCTCAGGAAGGTAAGCGGCGAAATCGAGACTGAGAACAAGCTCAAGGAAACCGAGGCGAATTACCGGCTGCTCGCGGAAAATGCCTGCGACGTCATCTGGATACTGGATCTGAGCACGATGCGCTTCCGGTACATAAGCCCCTCAGTCGAAAAGATGCGCGGGTACACCGTCGAGGAAGCCCTCGAGCAGGAATTGTCCTCCTCTGTCTGTCCAATCTCCTTTGCGGCACTGAAGGGCTCGCTGCCGGAACGGTTGTCCCTGTACAAAAACGGGCTTACGGACAACGGCTTTTTTGACGAGATAGAGCAGCCCCGGAAGGACGGGAGTACTGTATGGACAGAAGCCACGTCGCGCATAGTTCCGAACAAGGCAAGCGGGCATCTCGAGATTATCGGGGTAAGCCGGGACATTACCCAGCGGAGGGTGTACGAGAGCAAGGTAAACACCCTGTTATCCGAGAAGGATCTGATTTTAAAGGAAGTTCATCACCGGATAAAAAACAACATGAATACCATAAAAAGCCTTCTCTCCCTGCAGGCAGGAACCCTGCGCGACGAAGAGGCGGTGCATGCCCTTGATGACGCCCAAAGCCGAATCGACAGCATGATGATACTCTACGACAAACTGTATAACTCGGAGGACTTCAACGAGATATCGGTCGCTGAATATATTCCGACCCTCGTTGACGAGATCATCGAGCACTTCCCCAACGCGGGAAACGTCACAATAGAAAAAAACATTGATCCGTTTTTCCTGGACGCGAAAAAGCTGCAGCCTTTGGGCATCATTATAAACGAACTGATCACCAACATCATGAAGTATGCCTTCACCGATAAAACTGAAGGGAAGATATTTATTTCAGCCTCTATGAATGACAATCAGGTTTTTGTGATCATAGCGGACAACGGCATCGGAATGCCCGAGTCCGTCAACTTCGGCAGCTCGACGGGCTTCGGCCTTACCCTCGTGGCGGGGCTCGTCAAGCAGCTGAGGGGAAAAATCCGCATAGAACGCGAAAACGGCACGCGGATTATCCTGGAATTCCGGAAGTACTGACGAATAGCCCGGAAAAACTCCTAGAAGCTGCCGAGCCCGCCCTTTTTGACCTCGAAGTGGCTGAAGGTCATTCCGAAGGAGGCTCGTCCCTGGGTTACGGAGCGGAGCGACGTCGAGAAGCCGAACATCTTGGCCATCGGCGCCTGCGCGTGCACCACCTCGTTGGCCGTCTTTGACTCAAGGCTGGATATCATGCCGCCCCTCTGCGTTACCTGGCTCATTGCCTCGCCGATAAAGTCCTTCGGGCATATTATATCCACGTTCATGATGGGTTCAAGCAGCTCGGGCTTTGCCTTGCGGCAGGCCTCGTCAAAGCCGAGGGAAGAGGCGGCTTCGAAGGCGAATACCGTCGAGGAGAGCTCGTTGTATTCAAGCGCCGTCAGGGTCACGCCGATATCGACGCAGGGATATCCGTACTGGATTCCCGACGGGAAGGTATTAGCGATTGACTGCCCGATCGCGTCGATGATTTCTTCCGGAGCGTTCGACCGCTTGACTTCGTTCCTGAACTGGTTGCCCGAACCGCGCGGCAGCTGCTCCACTCTCAGCGTGACGGAGGCCGTGGTTTCCTTTCCGCCGATATTTCGGTTGAAGGTTTCGGTATGCTCGGCCGTCATGGTCACGGACTCGCGATAGGTAACCTGGGGGTTTCCCACCCGGGCGTGCACCTTGAAGTCGTCGATCATGCGGGTGACGAGCACGTCGAGATGAAGCTCGCCCATTCCGGAAATGATGAGCTGTCCGGTCTCGGCATCCTCGCGGCTCGTGAAAGTGGGATCCTCCCGTGACAGAATTTCCAGGGTCTCCTTCAGCTTGTCCCGCTCGGACATCGTCTTCGGCTCGATGGAAACGGATATGACCGGTTCGGGGAAATGCATTTTCTCGAGCAGGATGGGCATGCCCTCGCTTCCGATGGTATCGCCCGTCTGCGCGAGCTTCATGCCGATAATGACGGCGATGTCCCCGGCCTCGACCGAATCCATTGCCTCGGACTTGTTCGAGTGCATGCGGAGAATGCGGTTTACCCGTTCCCTCTTTTTCTTTCCGACGTTATATATCTGGTCGCCTGTCTTTATTTTTCCGGAATACATGCGCACGTAGCAGAGGGAGCCCGCTTCCCTGTCGTACTGGATCTTGAACACAAGGCCGAGGGGAATGCCGTCGGTCTTGCAGGGCACGTCTATCTCTTCCTCTTTTTTGGTTTGAAAGCCGACGGCGGGAGGCACTTCGTGCGGGGCGGGAAGATAGTCGACAACCGCGTCGATCAGGGGCTGAATGCCCTGGTTTCGCCGCGAGGCACCGCACAGAAAGGGAATAAAGTCCCGCGCAAGGACGGCGCGGCGGATTTCCTTGATGATCAGGGCGGGCGGCACTTCGGCCCCTTCGAGGATGAGCTCGGTTATGGCATCCGACTGGGAGGAGACCGCATCGAGCAGCTTTTCCCGCCACTCGGCCGCCTCGGCGAGCATTTTTTCGCTCACCGGCGTAATGAACATTTTTTCGCCGTCGCTCTCTGCGTCCCAGCGGATTTCTTTCATGTTGATCAGATCGACGACGCCTTCGAAATCGGCGCCCTGTCCTATCGGTATCTGGAGGGCAACGCAGACCGAGCCGAATTTGTCATGGACGTCTTTCAGGGCGCCGAAATAATCGGCACCGACGCGATCCATCTTGTTCACGAAGCAGATGCGCGGCACCTTGTATTGATCGGCCTGGTGCCACACTGTTTCGGTCTGGGGCTGGACGCCGCCGACCGCGCAGATGACGGCTATCGCGGCGTCAAGCACGCGGAGCGATCGTTCCACCTCGGCGGTAAAGTCTACATGGCCCGGGGTATCGATAATGTTGATCTGATAGTCGCGCCAGTAGGCCGTGATAGCGGCGCTCTGGATGGTAATGCCGCGCTCCTGCTCCTGGGCCATCCAGTCCATGGTGGAATCTCCGTCGTCAATCTCGCCGATTCTATGTATTTTCCCGGTATAAAACAAAATCCTCTCGGTAGTGGTCGTTTTACCCGCGTCTATATGAGCCATAATTCCAATGTTGCGCATTTTATCCATAATAAAAGACTCCTGAAATCTGATGGGTATCATACCCGTTCGGCGGGGTTTTCTCAAGGGGAGGAGAAAAAGAGACGGAACTTATTCCAGCTTGCTCCAGTCCATGGTTTCTTCGATACGCGAAGCAAGGTCCTCAAGATCCTTGTCGGTATGCCCTACATCGAAACCGGAAGGAGGCGTAAGTATTTTAACATCCCCGGGGTCGCCCGAAAAGATGGTGCCGTTATGATGGTAGGAGGATTTGGTTATTCCGAGGGATCCGTCCGTCGTGGAAAGTTTCAGCGTGCCGTTACAGGCGCAAAAATAGGTTTCGCCTTCGGAGGGATTTACCCGCGCAAAAAAGCTTGTGCCCCTGACTCCGGCGATAGCGGTCGGGGTCCGTACTTCAAGGGTGCCGCCCGCAAGCTTGTCAAGTTTCCGCAGTACGGCGGTAAAGGTTCCGCTTTCCAAGGAAACTACCCGCTTGAGCGTGGAAGTATCCAGGCGGAGAACGGTGAGCGGTCCCATTTTGACTATATTCTTGTCGTTAAACACCATTTCGGCTATACCGTTCCCGTCTGTTTTCAACAAGGCGCCGTTGATTATTTTCGCCCCTATGCTGATTTCCTTTCCGTCCATCGTCACCCGGCCTTCCGCATACACCAGCACACAATCAGTCGGGGCTCCCTGCACTGCCGGCAGCTTTGGCGTGCATGACACGACAGTAAAAAGGCTGCACAGCAGCACAAGCAATTTCTTCATATTTGGCTCCTTATTTCTATTAACAATAGTGTGATACCGCCCATCCGTCAACTCGCGCCCCGACGGCTCTGTTTTACCTACTTGCGCCAAGTCCCCAAATCAGGTAATAATATGTTTCCAGACGAAACATATTACACGCACTACAGGAGATAAAAATATGAACAATGTGAACCGCACCTGGCTCGATTCCTCGCTCGGCATAAGAGAGCGGGTACGCCTCTTGATGAATGTCATGACAATAGAAGAAAAAGTCGCCCAGATGATACAGATAAGCTTCAGCATCGTTACCCCGGAAGAGGCGGACGAGTGGGCGCGCAGGGGCGCGGGTTCCTTTCTCCATGTGCTGGGGAACAATTCACGCCGCCTGCAACGCCTTGCGACGGAAACCAGGCTCGGAATTCCGGTCATCTTCGGGATAGACGCGATTCACGGGCATACGATTCATAACGGCGCCACCGTTTTTCCGACCCAGCTGGCCTTGGCGGCAAGCTGGAATCCCCTGCTCGCGGAAAAAATGGGCATAGTGACGGCACGGGAAGTCGCTGCGGAAGGCCTGCACTGGACCTTTTCCCCCGTATTCTGCCTGGGCCGGGACCTGCGCTGGGGCCGGGTCGACGAGACCTTCGGGGAAGATCCGTACCTCGCGGGCCTGATGGGCGCGGGCGCCGTCCGCGGATATCAGGGCGATGACCTGGCCTCTCCGGACAGCATCCTCGCCTGCGCGAAGCATTATATCGCCTACGGCGAAAGCACCGGGGGACGCGACTCCTACGATGCGCCGGTTTCCATGCATCGAATCCGCTCTATCTTTCTTCCTCCCTTCGCCGAGGCGGTAAAGGCAGGATGCATGACCGTCATGGCCGGCTACAATCCCGTCGACGGGGTACCCTGCTCCGCGAGCAAAAAACTGCTCCGTACCATCCTGAAGGACGAGCTCGGCTTCAAGGGCTTTGTGGTAACCGACTGGATGAACGTGATCAGTCTCCATTCAAGGCAAAAGATGGCAGCGGACCTGAAAGATGCGTCCCGCATCGCGCTCGAGGCCGGTAACGACATGATCATGACCACCCCTCAATTCTACGAATCAACCCTTTCCCTCCTTGCCGAGGGAAAGGTTACCGAACAGGGAATAAACGAGGCGGTCGCCCGCATTCTCGAGGCAAAGTTCCGTATCGGCCTTTTCGATGTCGCCGAGAAGGTAAAAACACTCACCCTCGAGGAAGATCCGTCCGCAAAGCTGTCGGAAGCGGTGTACAACTGTCCCTCTCACCAGAAAATCAACCTGGAAGCCGCACGGAAGTCCATCGTGCTCCTGAAAAATGAGATTATAAACGGCCGGCCGGTTCTCCCGGTTTCCCTCCGGAAAGGAAGCACCATCGCGGTCATCGGGCCCAACGCCGACTCGGTGCGCGCACAGTTCGGCGACTGGTCATTCTTTACCCATCCGACCCCCCATCTCGATTCGGTCCCGACCTTCCGGGTAACCACCATGCTCGAGGGCATCCGCGCGATGGCGGAAAAGCAGGGCATCGCGGTAGTGCACGACAAGGGCTGCGATATTTTTGATCCGGAGAAACACACGATAGAGGAAGCATGCCGCATTGCCGGAAAAGCAGACATCGTATTTGTCGCAACGGGCGATACCCTGATCCAGACGGGCGAGGCCCATGACCGCTCCAATCTCGCCCTCTCGGGTGCGCAGAACGCGCTCGTTCTCGCACTCCGAAAGGTATGCGACGAGAAGCGCATCCCCCTTGTTTCGATTTTGGTCAACGGCAAACCGCTCGAGTTCGAGACAGTCGTGAACGCGTCCGACGCGGTTCTTGAAACCTTCAATTCGGGAACTCTCGGCGGGCAGGCCGCCGCCGAGATCATCTTCGGAGAAATCAGTCCCCAGGGAAGGCTACCCATATCCTTTCCCCGCACGACGGGCCAGCTGCCGGTCTACTACAACCAGATGCCGGGCTGGCACGAGGGGCGCTACTACGACTGCGAAACCACCCCGCTTTTCGCCTTCGGCGAGGGGCTTTCCTACACAAGCTTCCGCTATGACGGGGTGTCCCTGTCGCAGAACACCGCACGGGAGAGCGACACGGTGGACGTGAATATAACCCTTACCAATACGGGGGTCAGGGACGGAACTGAAACCATCCAGGTGTATGTCTCCGACCTGATCGCCTCGGTAGTCACCCCCGTGTACGAGCTGAAGGCGTTTGCCCAGGAGGAAGTCAAGGCGGGAGAGACAATCACGGTCACCATACCCCTTGCAGTCAAAACCCTCACTGTCGTGAATCAGGACGAAAAAACGGTCGTCGAGAAAGGCGACTTTGAAATCCGGGTCGGCCATGATTCCAGGGCGGAAAGTCACCTGGTCACCAGAGTGACAGTCGTGTAAGCCGGAAGGGGACGGTAGGGACCGGTTGAGGCCGATCAATCCGGCCTGACAAATAGAGCGCGATGCGGTACTATGTGTTCCATGGACAGCTCATCTTGGCATCCGATTGAGGCAAAAACAGGCGTCACCAAGGCGATATTCCCCGAACCTTTCCTCATCGCCCTCTACCGTGCACAGGCACCCTACCGGGGCTGCGCGCACGGGTGCACCTATTGCGACGGGAGAGCCGAAAAATATTACGTCGAGGGAGACTTCGAGAAGGATATTTCCGTGAGGGAAAATCTTCCTTCCCTCGTGGCCGCAGATATCACAGGCGGCATCGCAGACCGCGAATACGGGGCAATCTGCATGGGTTCCGGGGTTACCGACGTCTATCAGGGACTCGAAAAAAAACTGGAGCTTACCCGGCGCACCCTTGAAGCGCTCATTCCCGCCCGACTTCCCCTCGTTATCCTCACGAAAAACGACCTGGTGCTCAGGGACTTCGACCTGCTCAGTCAGTTTCCCCGGGTTCTCATCCTTGTTACCGTGACCACAGTCGATGAAGCGACGGCAAAGATAATCGAGCCGAACGCGTCCCGTCCCGCCGCCCGGCTTGCCGTGGTAAAAAAGGCGAAGGAAGCGGGCTTCTTTTCGGGAATTCTTTCCATGCCCCTCTGTCCCGGAATCAGCGACACGGACGAAAACGTCACGGCCCTTCTCTCCGCCGCGCAGGACGCGGGCGCCGACTTTGTGTATCCGGGAGGCCTCACCCTCAGGCCCGGCAGGCAGAAGGATCTATTCCTGTCGGTCATTGACGCCCATTGTCCTCACCTAAATGAGCTCTACCGCGATGTCTACCGCGAAAACCGCCAGTCGGGCATGCCGCTTATGAGCTACACCTCGCCCCTGATGAGAGACTGGAACACCCGGCTTGAAAGGATCAGCATGAGCCAGATGATTCCCCACCGGATTTACCGCGAAGTCCTGTCCCCGCCGGACAGCCTCTTCGTGCTCCTGTGCCACATGCAGAGCCTCTATGCGATCAAGGGGGTGGATACCCGGCCCTTGAAAAGGGCGACGTCTCTCTACGGCGCCTGGCTCAAGGAAAACCGGAGCGCCCTGCGCCGAAAGCGCATTTCCCCCCTCGCATCCGATCCTTTTCCGATCACCCGGATACTGACCGAAAAACTCACTGCCATCTGTCTCGTGAAAGGGGGCTTCGCCACTTTATGCGGAAACGCGAAACTGGAGTCGCTTGTGCGCGCGATAGTCATCGACAAAAAATACTTCGATTACCCCTCCCTCTCGGCGGTTTTATAAGCTCTTTTTGTAATAAACGTGATATAGTATATATCCCATGAATAAACCCAATTCACAATTACGTTCCCTGATAGCGGTACTGCTGGCCGTTTTTATGGTGACCTCCTGTGCGCAGAAACAGGTGTCTTTTTCCTTGTCGACAATACAGGAAGTCGAGCAGCTCAGCACGAACCGTCTGGGCCGCCTTGATCCCGTCATCGTCCGATTCATCAAACCCCTCTCAGCGCCGGACGCCCTGAACGGTGCGCTTGCAGTAAAGCCCTTTATCAAAGGCGCCTGGTCCCTGCGTGATGACCGGACGATCGAGTTTACCCCTGCGTCCCCCTATAAAGGAAACAGCGAGTTCACGGTCTCGGTCGATTCAGGCCTGCTGAACGGGAAAGCAGCGGGAAAAGAAGGCTTTACCCTCAATTTCTCCGTACGCCCCTCGGAATACGAGGTTATCCCGGACGGACTCTACACCGACGACACGGCTCCCGACCGCTTTACCTTTTCGGGACTTCTCTCGACCGATATCCCGGTGACGGAAGCAAAGGCGCGCGAAATGGTTTCGGCCCGTATCGGGACAAAAAACTCGGAGAAGGGCATAGCCGTCGTATGGGCCGCCGGGGAGACTTCGAATTCCCGCCGGTTTACCATCAATGACATCCGCCGCTCCGATACGGACCAGACTCTTACACTCAGCTGGAAGGGAAGTCCCGTCAGCTCGAAATTCAAGGGGGAGAAATCCTGGCTCGTTCCGCAAAAACTCGCCTTCAGCGTGCTCGAAATATCGGCAGACGATCCCTCCTGCATCCAGGTACGCTTTTCCGACAAGATTGATCCGACCCAGGATATTCGGGGTCTCATCAAGGCGGAAAACGCAGGGTCTATCAGATATAATCTCGACGGCAACGTCCTGAAGCTCTACAACACAGAAGGCTGGAAGGCCGACGAAAACATCACGGTTCTGGAAGGTTTCAAGAGCATGTCGGGCAAGGTGCTTAAAACGCAGGCTGCCGCCCGGATCAGCTCTTCCTGGGAAATTCCCGAAGTCCGCTTTGCGAATGACGGCGTTATCCTTCCGCCGACAAGCGGGGTTATAATTCCCGTGGAAACCAAAAACCTCACCGGACTTATCATTGAGGCGTACCGGATTTACGGCGACAACATCCTCCAGTTCCTCCAGGTAAACGAACTCGACGGCACCCAGGAAATGATGCGCGTAGGAGAGCCGGTGTGGAGCAGTTCCTTCGATTTCAATTGGGACAACACCATGAAAAACCGCTTTGTCCCGCGCGGTCTCGACCTGACGGGCCTCATCAAGAAGTATCCGCTCGGCATGATACAGCTGCGCGTCACCTTCCGCAAAAGGCACATCCTCTACGAATGCACGGTCAACCACAGCGACTTTTCGAGCCTTCCGATGCCTTCGGACGAAATCCCGGTTGACCGGCTTTCAGAGAACAGCTACTGGAACTATTTCCAGGACATGAGCTGGGAAACGCGGGATTCCTATTGGACATACCGCGAGGATCCCTGCCATCCCGCCTTTTATCTCTACAACTACAACAACTCCATCCTCGTGCGGAAGAACGTGCTTGTTTCCAACCTCGGAATCATGAACAAGCTCGATACCGACGGAACTTACCATATCACGATCGCCGACATCGGAAGCGCCCTGCCTGTCGCGGGAGCCGAGGTCACCCTCTTTTCCTTCGCACAAAAGGAAATCCTGAAGGGAAAAACCGACAAGTCGGGCTTCATCAATCTGAAGCCCGCGAGCGAGCCCTTTTTCATCACCGCGTCCAAGGACGGACAGAGTTCCTATCTCCGGATCGAAAGCGGAACCTCTCTCAGCGTGAGCCATTTTGCCGTCGAAGGGGAGAAGGCGGAAAAGGGAATCAAGGGATTCATCTACGGCGAGCGCGGCGTATGGCGGCCGGGAGACGATATCCACCTGGTCTTCGTGCTTCAGGACCTCAAGAAAACGCTTCCCGCGAATTTTCCGGTAACCTTCGAACTGCAGGATCCTCAGGGACGCATCGCGAAAACTGCCGTGTTCTCGAATCCTGTCGACGGATTTTACCGCATGGATACCTCGACTTCGGCCGAGGACCCGACCGGCCCCTGGATAGCGCGGGTTAAGGCCGGAGGACAGAATTGGACACGCACGCTCAAGATCGAGTCCATCGTCCCGAACCGCCTCGCGATCAATTTAAAAACCGCCAAGCCCTACCTGAGCGCCGAGAACAACGATTTCACCCTGACCGGCGAATGGCTCCACGGAGCGAAAGCGCCCGGACTGAAGGCCGACGTCTCCATCATGTTTTATCCCGGAGCCACGAGCTTCGACGGGTATGCCGACTATACCTTCGTCAATCCCGAACGTGGAGTCGAGTCAACCCGCACCACCGTATGGGAGGGAAACCTCGACGCGAAATCAAGCGCGAAATTCAACCTTGACCTGAGCGCCGGCGATTCGCTTCCCGGAAAGCTCAAGGCCCAGCTCATCACCCGGCTCTTCGAGCCCTCCGGCATGTTCTCGATCGAGCAGGTCTCCTGGGACTACTCGCCGTACGAGCGCTATGTCGGCTTGCGCCTGCCCAAGGGAGACGCGGCGCGGAATATGCTTCTTACCGATACCCAGCACAGGGTCGACATCGCGCTCCTCGACGCCGAGGGAAAACCGGTGAACGAAAACGTCACGGTTTCGTGCGCGGTCTACAAGCTTGAATGGCGCTGGTGGTGGGAAAAAGAAGCCCTCACCGACGCGAGCTATATTTCCGACCGGTCCACCGACCTCGTGACGAGCGCTGATGTCGTCGTGAAAAAGGGAAAGGCGTTCTGGAATTTCGAAGTGCAATACCCGGACTGGGGCCGCTTTCTGGTCGTCGTCGCGGATAAAAACGGCGGTCACAGCTCGGCCAAAATCGTATATATCGACTGGCCCGGATGGGCGGGACGCGGAAAGGAAGCGGGCTCGGGCAGCGCCGCGATGCTCACCCTGACCCCGGACAAGAGCGCCTACCGGTCGGGAGACACTGCAGTCGTTTCCTTCGCCTCGGGCACCGGCGGACGGGCCCTCGTCTCGGTCGAGAAGGACGGGATGATCCTTGCGCAGGACTGGCTCGACACCGCCTCGGGCACGACCGTCTACAAGCTTCCCCTTACGCCCGCAATGGCGCCGAACGTGTACGTCCATGTCACATTGCTGCAGAAGCACATGCAAACGGCGAACAGCCTTCCGATCAGGCTCTACGGCGTAATCCCCCTCATGGTCGAAGATCCCCTCACGCGCCTCTCTCCGGTCGTCACCTCCGCTTCCCAGTTCGAGCCGGGCAAGAAAACGAGTTTGACCGTAACCGAAGCAGGCGGCCGGCCGATGACCTACACCGTCGCCGTCGTGGACGAGGGACTCCTCGGGCTTACCCGCTACGCCGCGGCGAATCCCTGGCTTGAGTTTTACAAAAAAGAGGCGTCCCGCCTCGCGAGCTGGGACCTATACCGATACGTGCTCAGCGCCTTCGGCGGAAAGCTTGAAACCATGCTGTCAATCGGCGGCGCCGAAGACGGACTGAACGCAAACAACAAAAAAGCCGAACGCTTCAAACCCGTCGTGCTATTCTTCGGTCCCTTCGTTCTCCCTGCCCGCGGATCTTCGGACATCAGCTTCGAGATGCCCCAGTACGTGGGAGCCGTACGCCTCATGGTCATCGCCGGCAAGAACGGCGCCTACGGAACGGCAGAAAAAACCGTGCCCGTGCGGAGCGATCTGATGGTCCAAGCCACCCTTCCGCGGACGATCGGCACAAACGAAACGATAGAAGTGCCCGTGACCCTCTTCAACGGCAAGGACACAACGCAGACAGTAACCGTCACTCTCGCGTGCGAAGGGGCGCTGACTGCCGTCCTCTCGCAGAAGGCTGACCTGCCCCCGACGAGCGACAAGACAATCACCTTCCGGGTCTCGACGACGACAGCCGGGAAGGCGGTCATAAAGGCGAGCGCGGGAAGCGCCGCCTCGGTAACCGAGATAGACATCGTCTCGCGAGGAAGCCCCCTCATCTCCAGCAAAAAATTCTCCCTTCCCGCGGGCGAGCAGTTCAAGGGCTTCATACCGAGCCCCGGGGAAAAGGGAACCAAAACGATGAGCGTGGAGCTCGCGACCCTGCCGGTGCTGGATCTCGAGACGCGCATGAAGTACCTGACGGGCTATCCGTACGGATGCATCGAGCAGATCACCTCGGGAGCCTTCCCCCAGCTCTTCATCTCGGACATGATAGAGACGAACGCCGCAGATACCGAGCGAATAAAGAAAAACGTGCTCTCAGTCATCGCCCGGTATCCGCGCTATCAGACCGCCTCCGGCGGCTTCGGCTACTGGATGGGAGACAAGGAAGACTCGCCCTGGGGAACCAATTACGCGGGGCACTTCATGATAGAGGCGCGCAAGGCCGGCTATGAAATTCCCGATTCCCTCTTTAAGAGCTGGCTCGCCTACCAGCAGGAACAGGCGCGCAACTGGGACAACAGCGGGCGGGATGACGGCAAAAAACAGGATGACTCGATCCAGGCCTACCGCCTGTATACCCTTGCCCTCGCCGGCTATCCGGAGCTGGGCGGCATGAACCGCCTGTCGACGGACGACAATCTTTCCCCCAGGGCACTCTGGCTTCTCGCCGGAACCTATGCCCTATCAGGCCACGCCTCTACCGCTTCGGATCTGACGAAGGACGCGGACCTCTGGCCCGGCGCATACCGGGAAACGGACAATACCTGGGGATCGAATTACCGCGACTCTGCGGTGGTTCTGAACTCGCTGAACATAATGGGCGACGACAGACGCATAGCCTCGATGATTCCGCAGATCGCCGACACCTTCGGCTCGGAGCGATGGCTTTCCACACAGGAAACCGCGTGGATACTCCTCGCCCTCGCGCCTCACTACAAGAACTACGACCGTACTCCCGCATCCTGGACCGTCGATTGGGACAGGGGCACGGTCTCGGGCGAGATACGGAAGAGCACGGTAATCCAGACGCTGGAGGCCTTCGAGTCGCCGACGCAGACGGTGACCGTCTCCAATACGGGAGCGAAAACGCTTTATGGGAAGGTCACGACACAGGGGATCATTCCCGCGGGAAAAGAAGCCAAACTCGAAAACGGCCTCGGCTTAACCGTGCAGTTCTTTGACCAGAACGATCGCGCCCTGCAGCCGTCAGCCCTCGCCGCGGGCATGTCCTTCACCGTACGCGTGGGAGTGAGCAACCTCACCCGCACGCCAGTCAGCAACATCGCGCTGGCCCTTCCCGTGCCGACATGCTGGGAATTCTCCAACGAACGGGTCGGCGCCGACTCTCCTCCCCCTCCATCGGACGATACGGAAGGGGACAGACCCGCCGCAGAGCCGCTCTACGACTATCGGGACATCAAGGATACCTTCATCAATACCTACTTCTCCCTCAAGGCCTTCGAGAACAAGGTATTCATCTTTCACGCGACGGTCGCATACAACGGAAACTACTACATTCCCGCGATCCGCGCGGAAGCCATGTACAATTCCGATTATCAGGCAGTCCTGCCGGGTGTTCCCGTGATCAGGATCACCGGCCTGCCTCAATGAAAAAAGGACTGACGGTATCCTTCACCCTTGCGGTACTGCTGCTTTCCTTTCTTCTGCTGCTCTGTCCCCGCTTCGACGCCCCGCTCTCCTTCGCGATTTACGACCGCGAGGGAAAGCTGCTCGGCGCGTCGGTAGCCTCCGACGAGCAGTGGCGCCTCGCGCCGGGTAAGGTAAGCGAAAGGCTCAAGGCTTCCATCCTCGCTTTCGAGGACAGGCGGTTTTTCCTTCATCCGGGCATCGATCCCCTTTCGCTCCTCCGCGCCGTCTACCAGAACGCGGTGAGCGGAAAGATCGTCTCCGGCAGTTCCACGATCACCATGCAGACGGTACGCCTGTCCCGGAAAAATCCCCCGCGCACTCTCATGCAAAAGGGACAGGAAGCCCTTCTCGCCCTTATCCTCGAGCTGCGCTATTCAAAGAACGACATCCTTTCCCTCTACGCCGCGAATGCTCCCTTCGGCGGTAACGTCGTCGGGGTCGAGGCCGCGTCCTGGCGCTACTTCAGCCGTTCGCCGGATAACCTGACCTGGGCCGAGGCCGCGACTCTCGCGGTACTGCCCAACCAGCCTTCCCTCGTGCATCCGGGGGCCGACAGGGAAAGCCTTCGGGAAAAGCGGGACCGGGTGCTGCATGCCCTGAACAAAAGCGGATATATAAACGACGCGGCGCTCGCCCTTTCCCTCGAGGAAAGAATACCCGATAAGCCCTATCCCCTGCCCCGCGCGGCGAGCCACTATCTTGAACGCCTTAAAAGTTCCGGCACCGGGGCGACTTCGATAGACCGCAAGATGCAGCTGTCCGTTACCTCAATTCTAGAAAGATGGTCCGCCCGTTTTGCCGAAAGCGGTATCAACAACGCAGCCGCCCTCGTCATCGATACGCGCACCGGGGACATACTCGCCTACGTGGGCAATACCGGCGGCGGCCGCGAAAAACGGATCAACGCGGACGTGGACATCATCGTCTCGAAGCGTAGTTCGGGCAGCCTTTTAAAGCCCTTCCTCTTCGGCGCGCAGCTTGACGCGGGACTGCTTCTGAGCGACCAGATGGTCATCGACATCCCGACGCGCGTCGGCAGCTATAAACCCGAAAACAACCTGAACGCGTATCAGGGCGTCGTGAGCGCGGGAAACGCTCTCTCGCGCTCCCTCAACATTCCCGCCATCCGGGAACTCCGGGACTTCGGCATCGCGCCCTTCCTCGATCTGCTCAGGAAATCGGGCTTCACCACGTTTTACCGCAGCGCCGACGAGTACGGGCTTCCCCTCATTCTCGGCGGAGGTGAAATCACGCTGGAAGAAATAGTGCGCGCCTATGCCGCCCTGATGAACAAGGCCGACCCCGATATAAAGCCGCGCGGGTCCTTCGCATCCGCCGCATCCTCCGCGTCCGCCTCGCCCGCAAAGTTTCCCCCTTCCCCGCTTTCGTGCGGCGGGGCATGGCTCACCCTCGAAGCCCTCCTGAACGGCGCGAGGCCGAACGACGAAGCCCTGTGGCAGTCCTTCGCCTCTGCCCAGAAAATCGCGTGGAAAACGGGAACCAGTTACGGCAACAGGGACGGATGGGCCGTTGGTGTGACGCCGTCCTACACCGTCGGGGTGTGGGTCGGCAACGCGTCAGGCGAGGGAAGGCCCGAGCTGAAAAGCATCACGACGGCAGCCCCTGTTCTCTTCGATATTTTTTCGATACTCGCCCATTCGCCCTGGCCGGCACGGCCGGAGATGGAACTGGAACAGGTACGCGTGTGCGCGCTCTCCGGCTTTGCCGCCGGTCCCGACTGCGCCCGGACAAAAGAGTCATGGAAACCCCGAGGAGCGCCGCTCGGCCTCTACTGTCCCTACTGCCGGAGCGTGTCCCTGACCCCGGACGGAAAATACCAGGCTACGGTAAACGACCTGAAGGGAAAATGGAGCGGATCGCTTCCACTCATACGGAAACAGTTTGTCCTCCCCCCCGCCATCGAATACTGGTACATGAGGCACGTGCTGTCCTATCAAACTCTGCCGCCCTGGATTGAAGGCCATACCGGGGACTCATCGAAGGCCGAGATTGCGGTGCTGTTTCCGGAAGAAGGCGCGAAGATTTTCATTCCGACTGACATTGACGGAAAAAAGGGCTCCCTGATTTTTCAAGCAGCCCACCGGAACGGAGACGAGACTATCTATTGGGATATTGACGGAGAATACCTGGGATCAACGCGGAACTATCATCAGCTTTCAATCAGGGTAGAAAGCGGCCCTCATGTGCTGACGATCACGGACACGCGCGGCAGCCGCGTGGTCCGGTCATTCGTGATTCTGAAAGAATAAAAAACGCTATTTCCCTTTTCTTGCGATTTTTTTTTTGGCGGTTATTGATTTCGGCACGGCGATGGCGATTACTTCTTCCATCCGGCTCACCGGGTGAAATTTAATGCCATTGCGGATATGCTCGGGAATATCGTCGAGATCGCGCACGTTCGCCTTCGGGATAATGATGTCCTTGATCCCGTTCCGCCGCGCGGCTATGGTCTTTTCCTTCAGTCCCCCGATCGGAAGCACCTGCCCGGTAAGGGACAGCTCCCCGGTCATCGCGAGGGCCCCCTTGATCGTCTTTCCCACTATCAGGGAATACAGGGCTATGGCCATCGTGATGCCCGCCGACGGGCCGTCCTTCGGCGTGGCGCCTTCAGGAATGTGCAGGTGGATGAGCTGTTTTTCATACCAGTCAGAGGTGACCAGGTTTTCGGAGGTCACATAATGCTTGACCCAGGACCAGGCGATCGAGGCGGATTCCTTCATCACGTCCCCCATCTGGCCCGTCAGATTGAGACCCTCCTTGCCGGGATTGGTGATCGCCTCGATGATGAGGGTGTCTCCGCCCATGCTGGTCCAGGCCAGGCCCACCGCGGTGCCGGGGCGGTCCGCCTTCTTCACGTCGTCATCCCGGAACATGGGCTTCCCGAGCATCTTCTCGATAAGAGGCGGCTCCGGTGCAAATTTGAAAGAAGCGTCCTTTTCGCCGAACACGATTTCGGTCGCGAATTTGCGGTGAATCTTGTCCAGGTTTTTCTCGAAGTTGCGCACCCCGGCTTCGCGGGCATAACCGTTCGCGATAAAGAGAAGGGATTCCTTCGAGTAGCGCACCTGGTGTTTGCCGAGGCCGTTTTTCGCAAGGCTCCGGGGAACGAGATATTTTTTTGCGATCTCGAGCTTTTCGGTATCGATATAGCCCGAAAGATTGATGACTTCAGCGCGGTCAATGAGGGGGCCTGGAATCGAGTCGAGGGTATTGGCAGTGAGGATGAACAGGATATTCGAAAGGTCGAAGGGCAGGTCCAGATAATGATCCCGGAACGCGATATTCTGCTCCGGGTCCAGTACCTCAAGCAGTGCGCTTGAAGGGTCGCCCTGGTAGCTCGCGCCCATCTTGTCGACTTCGTCGATCATGAATACCGGCGCCTTGTTCTTGACGATCTTGAGGCCCTGGATGATCTTGCCGGGCATCGCTCCGATGTACGTACGTCGATGACCCTTGATTTCCGCCTCGTCCCGCATACCGCCGACGGAAAAACGGAAAAAGGGCTTGTTCATGGCGCGCGCGATGGAACGGCCGACGCTCGTCTTTCCGACACCGGGAGGTCCGACGAGAAGCAGGATAGAACCCTTTGTATCTTTTTTAAGCTTGCGTACCGCGAGGTATTCGATAATGCGTTTTTTCACGTCATCGAGCCCGTAATGGTCCCCGTCGAGCACGGCCCGCGCTTCCTTGAGCTCATAGGCCTCTCCAAGCGGCGCCTCCCAGGGCAGATGCACGATGGTCTCAAGGTAGTTGCGCGTCACGATGTACTCGCCCGAGTTGGTGTCCATCAGGGCGAATTTTTCGAGCTCGCTTTCAACCGCTTCCTTAATCTCGCCCTCGAATTTATAGGAATCGATCTTTTCCTTGAATTTCTGGTAATCGGAACTCTTCGCGTCCGTGGTGATGCCGAGCTCTTCCTTGATGGCCTTGAGTTCCTCGCGGAGGAAATAATCTCTCTGGTTTTTCTCGATGCGCCCGTTTATCTCGGTTTGTATCTTTTTCTGCACCCGTAGCAGTTCCTGCTCTTTTTTGATGAAGACAAGCACCTGTTCCATGCGCTGCCGGACATTCTGGAGTTCCAGAATGCGCTGCTGATCCTGTTTTTCGATATTCAGGATGCTCGCGATAAAGTCCGCGATTTTTCCGGGATGATCGATGTTGATCATGTTGAGGCGCATTTCCTCGGAGAAAAGCGGGTTGTTTTCCGATACTTCCTTCATCTCGCCGATCAGGGCGCGCGTCAGGGCTTTAACCTCGAAGGTGTTGTCTTCCTCATCCTCGAGATAATCGACGATCGCAACCATGGGATTGCGCTCGTTGACCAGTTTCCTGATTCGGAAGCGCTTCAGGGTGGAAATAAAAATATTCACCCCTCCGTCGGGCAGATTGATTTTCTTGATGATGCGGGCGACAGTGCCTACCTGCTTGAGATCGGTTACCCCCGGCGGGTCGGTTTCGTTACCGACCATGCAGATGCCGAGAAATCCGTCACCGGAATACACTTCCTCGACCGCCTTGACGTCGTCAGGATTGTTGATCATAACCGGGGTAAAAATGCCGGGAAATATGGGGCGTCCCTGCAGGGGAATCAAAAATATCTTGTTCGGAAGAAGCTGCTCAATTGGAATTATTGTTTGTTCAGGCATACTGAATAATATCCTCAATAACGGGAAAAAAGTCAAACCTCGATCAGGGTTAAAAAAGCCCTTTCCAGATAGAGGCAAGGCTAAATTCATGCTATAATCGGCCAAGTCGAGGATGATGAAATAAATGGAAAAAGAAAGCGAAAAGACCTATACACGCCCCAGCTGGGACGAATATTTCATGGAAGTATGCCAAACCGTCGCGAAACGCGCAACCTGCGACCGTGGTCGCTCGGGCTGCGTCATCGCGAAGGACAACCAGATACTGGTTACCGGCTATGTCGGCTCCCCGCAAGGACTGCCCCATTGCGACGAGGTAGGGCACCAGTTCAAAAAGCTCCAGCATGAGGACGGAACGGTTACCCAGCACTGCGTCAGGACTGTCCATGCGGAACAGAACGCGATCTGCCAGGCCGCAAGGCGGGGCATTTCAATCGAGGGCGCGACCCTTTACTGCCGCATGACACCCTGCCGCACCTGCGCGATGCTTATAATCAACTGCGGCATAAAGCGGGTTATCGCCGAAAGGAAGTACCACGACTCCGCGGATACCATCGCCATGTTCAAGACGGCCGGGGTACAGCTCGAGCATCTGATAGACGAAGTCCAGCAGTATAAAAACCAGTAGACGTTCCGGGCCTTCGAGCGGGAATATCTACAGGTTGCGGAGCAGCCAGTCCTTGAATGCCTTGTAATCGGTCGACATCGGGGATGATCTGTCCGGAAGGGAAAGCACCTTTTTGAGCCGTTCGGGTATCGAAGGTTCCCGTCCCGTCGCTGTCTTGACCGTGTCACCGAACTTCGCCGGATGGGCTGTTTCCAGGATCATGCCGACGCATTTTTTGTCGGCGCAGTCCCGCGCCCATTCAGGGGCATGCTTGGCCGAACCCAAAAATCCCGGAACTCCGGAAGAAGAAGCCTTGCCGTCAAGCAGGGCCTTGAGGGCGCCGTTGCGCGCGTCATCCCAGGCCATCCAGGCGACCGCCCCGTGCGGATCGATAATATACCCGGTGCGGTCGTAGCAGGACCGCAGCGCGGCAAGCGTGCCCGCATCGTCAAGCCAATACCCCGCGATCATCTTCCTCGCTTCCTCGACCGGATACATGGCCTGTATCCGCTCATAGTTGCTGGGGGAGCCCACGTCCATCGCGTTCGACAGCGTGGCGACCGATTCCCGCGCCCGGTAGGTACCGGTATCGAGCCAGTCGGGAATGGTGCGGTTGGAATTGGTGGCCGCGATAAAGCCGCGGATCGGGGCTCCCATTTTTCGGGCCATCAAACCCGAGGTGAGATTTCCGAAGTTCCCCGAGGGGACGGTCACGATCAGCGACGGGTTGTCCATTTTGCTGTCATACCTGCACCGCTCGTGAATCAGGAGAGAGCCGTAGATATAATAAAAAGACTGGGGCAGGAGGCGCGAGATATTGATGGAGTTGGCGGAGGACAGCCTGAGCTTTTTTCTGAGGGTATCGTCGGTAAAGGCGGTCTTGACCATCTTCTGGCAGTCGTCGAAGGTGCCGCTGACCGACAGGGCACGCACGTTCCCGTCAAAGGTAGAGAGCTGTTTTTCCTGCAGCGGGGATATTTTCCCGGCGGGATAGAGAATCGTCACGTCAATGCCGCTCACCCCGTAAAAGGCGCTCCCGACGGCGCTGCCGGTATCCCCGGAAGTCGCGACGAGAATATGGAGCGGATCCTTTTCGTCCCGGTTAAAATACGACATCATCCGTGCCATAAAGCGGGCGCCGAAATCCTTGAACGCGCAGGTCGGCCCATGAAAGAGCTCCAGGACGTAGGTGGTCGGATCAATGGGAGCTATCGGCGCGGTAAAGGGATAAGCCTCGGCAATGATGGCCATCAGCTCGTCATCGGGCACTTCGCCCGCGACGAAGGGTTTGGCCGCCTCGAAGGCGATATCGCGGAATGAGGGCGCAGGATTACGGAACAGGAAGGATCTCGGCAAAACCGGAATTTCTGAGGGAATATACAAGCCACCAGTCTCCGGATCCATGCCCTGAAGTACTGCCGTTCTGAAGGAAACCTGACGGGATGCGTCCCGCGTATCGCTATATTTCATGAAACCACTATACCATACGCGCGTTATTCGGGCAACGGAAAAGAATTACCCCCTCCCCTGGTGCCTCGGGATCTACCGTCTCTTGACAGGAAAGCACAGAATACGCAAAAATACCGGCATCATGTAAGGAGGAATATCATGAAAAAAATGTTCATTGCCCTGGTTTTATGTTCCGGTATGCTCGGCGGCCTTTTCGCGGAGACTGTACTTTTTGTGTACGATGAAGTGAACAAAAACTCGTCCCCGTATATCACCCTTTTCCGGGACGAACTTAAAAGCGCAGGATACACGGTAGACGAAACCGCCGCAGCCGGGGTGTCCTCGAAAAACCTCGCGTCCTACGACTACATCCTGATCCACGGGATGGTTATGGCCTTTGCCTCTAAGTCCCCGGTACGCGATTGGCTCAAAACGAAGCCCGCCCTCGCCGGAAAAAAAGTATCCCTCCTGGTTACCGCCAACCGCTGGTATCTCGAAAAACTGTACAAACAGGTGACTTCAATGCTGGACGGCCTCAAGCCGGTCATGATCGACGCGGTCTCCCAGGCGACCAAAGACCTCGACGCGAAAGGCCGGGAGGCACTCGTGAAAAAACAGGTCTCAGGCCTGAAGTAAGGGGAAGAAACTACTATTTCATGTTTTTCAAATCATTCTGCAGCAGGGTGCTCTCCGGGATCAGGGCGAGAGCGTCTTCTATCAGGGTCTTCACCGAAGCCCTGCCTCCCGCATTCCATGCCTTGACCGCCTCGTTATGGACGCCGATTGCGTAGTTCTGCCGGTACATGGTCCTCTGCAGGAGCAGATCTTTTTGACCGGGAATTTCCTTCAAACCGAGATCGAGGACAGCGACCGTCTCGAGCCACTTGCCGGTACGCGCGATTTTCTCGGCTTCGCGGGAATAGACCAGCACGATAAGCCTCTCGAAATCTGCCGGTGAAAGATACTGCCGGCTCCCATAGATGACGGGCAGGGCATCCTGCATGCCGCTGTTTTCGATTGTATACCCCAGATAGTTGACGTTCAGCAGGCGGAACATCTCATCATAGCGCGCCTTCTCGATGCGGGGCGCGTATTTGTCGAGAAAGGCGAAGCCGCCCGGATAGTCATTTTTTTTCATCAATGCGTTTTCGATCATTCCCGCCGCCGAGCTGATGTATTCCGCATAGCGGGGATAGGTTCCGAAGCGGTCGCTCATTGCGATGATAAAGTCCAGCCCCTCGCCCTCCCTGCCGCGGTCGGACAGATTTACCGCATAGGTGATAAATCGTTCGGCAAGATCCGTGAAGGAGGCTTCCGTTCCCTGCAGGGTATGGGAATCCAGGGCAAAGCCGACAGCCTGTACGAAATCGCCCCTGCGCTCAAGCAGGCTTATACGATTCCCGTACACCAGCGAAAGAAAGCGCCTCTCAGATGCCGGCTGCCGGTCGCGGTATTTTGTCAAAGGCATGAACACGTATTTTTTCTGTTCTGCGCTGTTTGTCTGCAGCTCCTTTTGGGAGCCGGGATCGAAACCGTAGGGATTTGTCGTCTCGACGTCTATCTTTACCCCGTTCACGACCACCGTGCAAAAAGCATGATCGGGCGTTTCAACCCCTTCAACCGAAAGGCCGGTCGTCTCGGCAAAATAATAAAAAAGAAGGGCTGACGAGACGCAATTATAGTCGCCGCTTTCTAGGGCGGTATCGACCCTGGTCTGGAACTCCGAATATCTTGTAAGCACCTTTTTGTACATCAGGGCGAGCACCGCTTCGCTTTTTGTCCGCGCATCCGCTTCCGGCGGAAGGCCGGCATTCAATTCCGCTGAAAGAGAGGAGAGACGGCCGAGCAGTACATCCGTCCGGTTTTGATCCGAACCGGACGCAATGAGGGCAAGACGCGCGAATACAGTAGGATCCATGCGCGCGGAAGGATCAGCTGAAAGGGCAGAAAGGATGCTTGTGATTCGGGAATCGGGAACAAGCGGGGTCTGGGCGGAGAGAAAAGCCGCGGCGAAAAAAGCAACCAACAGGGTGCCGATATATTTACGGAAGAGCTTGGTGCGCATACCTCCAGTATACTTAATCGGGAGCGTTATTGCCTCTTATTTACCGGGAATTCGGCGGCGATTTTACAGTGTTCGCCGGTATTTCGTTTTTCTGCAGGGCATGGTGCTTCAAAATTACATGTCTGTCCAAAATATCAGATTTTCCGGCAGGATTTTCTCTCGAGAAGTTTTGCGGGAATCGATATCACTTCGGGCAGGGTCTCGCCGGAGAATAATTTCAAAAGCATCTGCGCCGTGATCGTGCCGATCTGCTCGCAGTCCTGCCACATCGTCGTCAGCTTCGGCGTCATGTACTCGCCGAGATCATCGCCGTCAAAACCGATGAGAGAGACGTCAGCGGGGATATTCATACCCGCTTCCTCGAGAGCGAGCTTAACGCCGCAGGCAAGGGTGTCGTTCGCGGCGAAAACCGCCGTGAAGTCGCGGGTGCGGGAAAGCAAACGCTTGGTGGCCTCATAGCCTTCCTCCGAATGCCAGAACACTCCCTCTTCCACCAGATCGGGATTGAACGGTATGTTGTTCTGCTCAAGGCAGGCCTGATAACCCTGGAGCCGCTCGAATGCGGCGGGAGCGGTAATGCGCATCGGTCCCGACACATAGGCGATGCGGCGATGGCCGAGGTTTATCAGATACTGGATGGCGTCTTTTGCGCCCTCGATGTTTTCGGTTACTACCGTGCAGATGCCCGGTATCGGCTCGTTGGCGGATATACACGGACGTCCGCATTCGGCCAGCAGGGCGACTGCTGCGTCACCCGGAACAGGATTCAGGATAAGCACGCCGTCGACGTTACGGTACTTGCAGTGCTCGATATAGCTCATCTGGCTTGCGCCGAGAGTGCGCGACAGGAAGAGAAGATCATAGCCCGCATTCTCGATAACTTTGCGGAAGCTGTTCAGGATATCGCCGAAAAGGGGATGCTTGAAACCCTTGAGCATGTAATAGTCTTCATAAATGACGCCGATCAAAAAAGAACGGTTTGTGCTGAGGGTACGCGCGGTCATGTTAGGGGTGTAGCCCATTTCCTTGGCCGTCTGCAGGATCAGCGTGCGGGTCGCAGTACTAAGCCCCCCGGTCCCATTTAATGCCTTGGAAATAGTCGGGGGAGAAAATCCTGTTTTTTTCGCAATGTCATAAATGGTTACCATAGATCCTCAAATAACCCTATAGTCAAAATACTCAAAGTCGGCCCCGCTCGTATAATTGACCGTATCGACGCAGAACATCCCGACAAAGGCGCCGGTAAAGCCGAGACCGCCGAATTCGTCGGAGAGCACACCCGCGTCAAGGACGGGCCTCAGGGTGCACCAGGTGATCCCGTCAAGGGAATATCGGAACTGCGCATGGGCGCCGCGAACGGTAAGCCCCAGGTAAACCGGACAGTCCGAGGGAAGGTAAACCTCGCCGCCGCGCGCGTATACTTTGTCGATCATGGTGATCACGCTGAGCGTTTTTCCCTTTTGCGCGTCAAATGAAATCGAAGCGAGATACTGATTGGTCTCGTCATACCTCCAGGAGAGTCCCGCCTGGCGCTGGAAGTTATCCGGCTCGAATAGAATCTTGGTCTCCGCCTCGAAGCTGAAATCGCACTGCCTTCTTGCGAGCAGGGTTTGGCCATACAGGGATATGGGGGACTGTCCCCCGCGCAAATGCAGAAATCCCTTCCGCTCGGTCAAGGAGTATATGGAGGGGTCGCGCTCGACCCGAAGGTTTTTAAAGTCATTGTGAATCGCGTTTCCGTCAAAGCGGTAGGTAATGCTTTTCGAGGCGGGAGGCAATACGCCGGATTTTTTATATTCATCCGACAGCACGGGGGGCTCGAAATTATCGGCAGGAAAATTCTGCGCAATGCCCCCGACAAAAAGGGATTTGCCCTCCTCGGGCTTAACATAGGGCCAGTCGTTCTGCCATACAAGTTCGGTAATGCCGGTCTCGCGGCCGAGCACGCACCGGTCCGTGCCGGGAAGCGGTCTGCCGCAGAGGTATACGAGATAGGTTCGCCCATCGGGGGTGTCGCACCAGGATCCGTGCCCCGCTTTCTGCAGTTTGATTTCACTGTGTCCGTAAGAAGATATGAGCGGATTATGGGGATGCAGCTCATAGGGACCAAAAAGCGATCGGGAGCGGCCGACCGTCAGGGAATGTTCGTACGACGTGCCGCCTTCGGCCGCGGCGATATAATACCATCCATTGCGTAAATAAAGATGAGGCCCTTCAACCATGCCGATGTCGGAACCCGGGAAAATTTTCCGCACGGGTCCGATCAGTTTTTTTTCCGATACACTATATTCCTGCAATAAAATTCCTGAAAACTGGGCCGCACCGACTTTTCGGTAATCCCACTCCATATTGACGAGCCATTTTTTTCCGTCCCTGTCATGAAATAACGAGGGATCGAATCCCGACGAGTCGAGATACACCGGGTCCGACCAAGGTCCTTCAATCGAAGGCGCGGTGGTCAGATAATTCGGGGTATCCTTCCATGGACCGTCGTTCCAATTGCGCACGTTCGTATAGATCAGATAAAAAAGACCGTCGCAGTGAGAAAGACAGGGCGCCCAGATTCCGCATGAGGAGCGCACGCCGTCCATATCCAGCAGCCTTTTGCAGGAAAGAGGGGACCCGACGGTCTCCCAGCTGACCATGTCCATGGAACGGCTGATCTCGACACCCGGATACCACTCAAAAGTCGAATTGGCAATGTAATAATATTCTCCAACTCTCAAGATTGAAGGATCAGGATGAAAACCGGGCAAAACCGGATTGGATACTCGCAGCATAACACACCTCACAAAGACGGGACTCAATGCCGGCAAAATATCTTTATTATGCCGGCTTTTACGGTTATTCTTTCACGCCGCCCATGGTTATTCCGGAAATGATGAACCGGGACATGATGACGTAAAAAATAATGATGGGGACGATTGAAACAGTGATACCGAGATAGATTCCGCCGTAATCCGTGCGGTAAATGTCCCCGCGAAGGGTCTGCACGAGCATGGGCAGGGTGTATTTCTTCATGTCCGATATCAGGACGAAGGGAGTGAAGAAGTTATTCCACGAGCCGACAAAGGAGAAGATCGATTGGGCGGCAAGCGCCGGCGTGATTATGGGTAGAACGATCGTATTGAAGGTGCGGAACTCACCCGCGCCGTCAATGCGCGCCGCATCGATCATTTCAAGGGAAAGAATCGAGGCAAGATACTGGCGTAAAAAGAGAACAGTACCTGCCGAAGCGATTGTCGGCACGATCAGCGGAATATAGCTGTTCAACAGTTTCATGCGCGCCATGAACTGATAGAACCCGATGAATGAAAGGGTTGCGGGAAGCATCATGATGAGAAGGATCAGGGCCCACAGGTACCTTCGTCCCTTGAAATTATACACATGCATTCCGTAGGCAGTCATGCCTGAAAAATACACTCCGAGTATTGTCGAAAGTACGGCGATGAACAAGCTGTTGGAAAATCCCTGCTGTATCTGGAAACCCCGGTTGGTTAACGCCTTCCAGTTATGCGCAATGCTTGTTCCCGGAAACAGAGAAAGGCTGGCGTTGATTTGTTCGGTCGAGCGGGTCGCGTTTACCAGCATAACCCAAATCGGAAGAATCGCGAGCAGCCCCAGAAATATCATGATTGCATAAATAAATACACGCCGAAAATTTAGTGCACTGGTATGTGATGACATCTTGTACCTCCTTTATTTTGCCACTTTGACATGACGAATACCCTTCAGGTCGCTTCGATCCTGCAGGAAGAAGAAAATAAACAGCGCGAGTATTATCGTGATAATAAAGACGCCAATAGAAATTGCCGCGGCGTAAGCGTAATCGTTCACGCCCTGAAAGGCCATGTTGTAGAGATATACCGACGTAGTCCTGATCTTGAAATCGGGGGCCCCGCGCATATCGGTCAGCAGGAACGGAATCTCGAGCATCTGCATTCCGCCGATCATCGAGGTGATGAGGATGTAGAGCATCATGGGGCGGAGCATGGGCAAGGTGATGAACCAAGTGGTCTGTCTGCTGTTCGCGCCGTCGACGACGGCTGACTCATACAGAGATGCGGAGATGCTGGTGATACCGGCCATCAGCATGATGATCGTATGGCCATACCACATCCACCATTGGATGAAGGCTACAATGCCTCGGGAACCGGCAACGGATCTGAAAAAATTGAACGCCTCGCGTATCATCACTCCGTCGCGAAGGACGTTAGCCTGAATGCCAAGGTTCATCAGGAACTGGTTTACCGGTCCAACGGGATAGTAAAAAAGGCTGCGGAAGAGAATGGCAACGGAAGCTGCGGTTAAAAGATTCGGCATATACACAAGGGCTCTGAAAAAGCCTCTACCCTTCAATCTCAAACGGATATCTGACAGCCAGATGGAAAGCAACAGGGCCACGCCGAGCTGCGGGGCAAAGTTCCAGCTCCACATGATGAAGGTGTTCCTGACGGCTCCCCAAAAATACTGATCGTGCACGAGCTTTGAAAAATTTTTCAAGCCGACAAAATTAAAATTAACGCGCAATCCCTTCAGGTCGGTAAATGCGATCATGAAGGTATAGATAGTCGGATAAAACGAAAACAGAAAATATACAATTATAAACGGAAGAACAAAAAAATAACCCCACCGGTTTACACGGGCTTCGTTGCTTAATGTCTTTTGTTTCATCGGTTTCCCCCCTTATATTGAGCTATAAAAATCTGCGAAAAAAAAGGCGCGGATCTGGTAAAAAACCGTTTCCGCACCTTTATTATCGGAGGAACCGCGATTGCGGTTCCCCTGATTCAGCTACTTGTCTCTTACGGTTAGAAACCGAGTTGAGCGTTAACCTGGCTCTTGAAATCTTCAATAGCCTTGTCACGAGTCTTTTCACCGTTGATAAATGCAGTTACAGCTTCGTTGAACAGGCCTTCAACAGCCTGGTCAGTTCCCTGTGAAAGCTTGCCATTAACATTTTTTGCCATTTCGACAAACTGCGCATAATGGTTCTGTCCGCCAAGGAAGGGTTCGGAATAGGAGTCTTTTACTTTGGCCTGTACGATTGTGTTTGATACAACGTCGCCGGTGTCTTTCGCCCATGCTTCGAGGAAGGTATCATCCGAAGTTACGTAGCGGATAAAGTCTTTTGCGGCAACAGGATTCTTGGTGTCTTTGAATGCTGCAACCCAGGTACCACCCCAGCGATAGGGAGCGGGTCCTGCAACCATTGCCCAGTCACCACTGGTGTCGGGAGCATTGGTCTTGAGCACATAATGGAGGCCCCAGGTGGGGAGGAGGTATGAGAATACTTCTACAGCTTTACCCTTTTCATCTTTCAGGGTTCCCTTCATACCGGCGAACCAGCCTTCTGACCACTGTGCGGAACGGCCTTCATAGCCCTTGTCTTTCAGTGTCTTGGCCATATCCATGTATGAAATCATGGCAGGGTCTACAGTCAATTTACCGTCAACGATCCAGGGGTTTACGCGTGCGCCTTTGTAGGGCATGAATATATCACCGGTGGAAGAAACGATAACGCAGGCGCCTTTGGATTTGTCTTTCAGAAGAGCTGCTGTTTCCATGAACTTGTCAAGGCTGGCAACGTATTTCTGTACTTCGGCGGGATCATCGGTGCCGAGGTATTTCTTGGCAAGGCTGCGGCGATAGAACATCGCACCGGGAGTTGCCTGCCATGAGAGACCGAAGGTCTTTCCGCCGAACGAACCAACTTCGATCGGGTAAGCAAGTTGTTTGCTCTTGACGTCGGCTGCGATATCGGAGATATCAAGCAGAAGTCCGGATTCGATATATTTGCGGACGAACGCGTCTTCAAGCGCAAATACGTCTGGAGCACCCTGACCTGAAGCAAGAACAGGATCAAGCTTGTTCGGGAACTGGTCGGTTGGTGTAAGTGAATACTCAATGGTTACACCGGGATGGCTCGGGGTGTAGTACTTGTCAATCATGGTCTTCAGTTCGTCAGTGAATGACCAAACTACAAGGTTTCCTGAAGCTACTTTTGGGGCTTCCGCTTTCTTGGCACAACCGCTGAACAATACAACGGCGAATGCAAGAACAATAAGAATTTTCTTCATTTTCTCTCCTCTTTTCTGTTTGACAATCGGTTGCCTCTGTTTTGGCAACCGATTGCCTTTCAGTAACTTCATCCTACACCTTGTTTTTAAATCCTGTCAAATGGTTTCAGCAATTCTTTTCACAGATAAACCGGTTAATATGCAAAATTGCCCGTACCGCCGGTTTTTTCTGTTTTTATCTGGTCTCATTCCGTAAAATCTTTCGTATGAAAATACCCGACTTTGAAAGATCGGCCGTCTTCCAGTTGCCTTTCCCCTCGCGGTCGGCATTAAACTGCAGAATCCCCGAGTCTTCGCCCTTGTTGTTTACCGACCAGTTTATCCAGGAAAGATTGTGTTTATTCATGAAGGCGAGCCATTCCAGGGACTCTTTCGGGTAAAACTGGTCTCCGGTGTTTTTGGTCGTGCCCCATTCCGTCACGAATAGAGGCAAACCCTTGTCAAGGGCCGTTTCGGTTTTTTTCTGAAGTTCCTTTCCGTGGGATTTTGCGTAAAAATGCATGGTATACATGATATTCTTTTGTCCCGCAATCGGATCCGATGCCGCAATGTCCACGTCCTGGCTCCAGTTCGGAGTACCGACAATTATGAGGTTGTCGCTGTCCCACTTGCGGATTTCTGCGATGAGCACTTCGGCATAGGGCTTGATCTGCCCTGCCCAGGTCACCTCGCTGCTGTTCGGTTCGTTGCAGATTTCATACATTATATTCGGAACGGATCCGTATTTTTGGGCCATTTCGGCGAAAAACGCAATTGACTGAGCCTGGTACACTTGCGGATTTTTGTCGCTCGCCACATGCCAGTCGACCATTACGTACATGCCGAGCTTGATTGCCGCATCCACAGAGTCTGTCACCTTGGTCTTAACCACGGGATTGGCGATATAACCGCCTTCCACCAGATACATGGCGGACCGCCATATCTGTACATTCCAGTCGTCCCGGAGCCATTTGAGCACGTCATAATTGGCATACCTTCCATACCATTGAAGCCCGTGCGAGCTCATGCCGCGCAGCTGCACCGGATTCCCCGATGCATCGCACAGCGCGGTTCCTATAACCTGCAGCTGCCCGTACCGCTCGACTACCGTTTTTCCCTGGGCATCCACAGCCAGATGCGTGTCTTTACTTTTTTCCGCACACCCGGCACACATAAGAACTGCCGTACATGCAAGAATAGATATATAAATCCGGATTTTCATTTTTTCCCTCGCTTGAAAATGAGTATAGCATAAATTCAAGTAAGTTGCTAAGGAAAACTAACTGAAGGCACACATCAGAAAAAGGCGCAAGTCACGTAAAATCGACTGTCTGAAGGTAGGTGCGGCGGTAAAGGACAGGCGCCATGCCGGTACATTTTTTAAAAATGCGGGAGAAATGAAACTGATTTTCAAAGCCAAACCATGATGATATCTCCCCGACCGACTTATCGGTGGACATGAGCAGACCCGAAGCGCCCTCAACCTTGAGCCGGGTAAAATACTGATGAGGCGTCATCCGCATTTCGCGGGCGAATACCCGGATAAAATGCTCGTCCGACAGCCCGATTCGCCAGGCTATATCCTCAACCTTGATATTTTCCCGAATCTCCTTTTCCATGATCGCAAGGGCTTTTTCCACATGCAGCCGGTTATTTTTTCCCGATTCGGGGAAATTTTCACCGGAGGCACTTGAGACATCGGAGGTACCGGAAGCTGGCGAGGCACGTTTCCCGAACCAGCGGAACAAAAAACTGGACAGCAGATGGCGGGATGCCTCATGCAGGGAAGGATCGGAGGAGCGGGCCATCTGCAGAAGATCCTCAAACTGGAAACGAAAATTATTGTCTATAGAAAGAACCGTATGCCGCTCCGAGAGGGCAGCGCCCAATTCCCCTGACAGCCTGGAATCGGAAACCCCGGAGCCCTCAGATCCGATGGATGAGTCAAGATTATCCCCAAAGGAAAACAAAACAGCATACCAGGACAGGGGAGAGGATATCGCTTCAGGTACTATTGAATGAAACTCTCTCGGCCCTGTAAGAAAAAGCTGTCCCGCGGATACGGGATAGCGGGTGCGGTTGCAGAGAAAGGATCCGCGGCCCTCGAGAAAGAAGTGAATCTCGAACTCCGAAGGGCCATGGGCGTGATAACGGCCGTGCCAGGAAAGCCGGTCTCCCCCGGATAACCGGTACACAAAGACTGAATCGACAATTTTCATACCCTTATTATAAGGGTGAAAGAAGAAAATATCAATTTTAGATATATAAAATCAGTATCCACTATACCAGAAAGAGCGGCACCGCCCCTATACTTGGTTGTAAGAAGCGAGGGAGGCACCGATGAAAACAGTCGCAGGCATTGATATGGGAACCCAGAGCATAAAGGTTATCCTCTATGACTGGTCTACGCATAAAATAATCGCAAAGATACAAAAACCGCTGGATATCATCGCAAAGAACGATGGAACGCGCGAACAAAAAACAGAATGGTACGATGATGCCCTGTCAAAATGCTTCGCCGCCTTTTCCCCGGCAGACAAGCAGAGCATCGCGGCAATCGGGGTTTCCGGTCATCAGCACGGATTTGTCCCTCTCGACGATTCAGGAAAGGCTCTCTACAACGTCAAACTGTGGAATGATACCTCCACGATGGATGAATGCCGTATCTTGACAGAAGCGGCCGGCGGGAACGATGCGGTCATCGCCGAGGTATGCAACCTCATGCTTCCGGGCTTTACTGCCCCGAAAATCCTCTGGCTCAAGCGAAATAAAAGCGAAGCCTTTGCGCGCCTCCGCTACATCATGCTCCCCCACGATTACCTCAACTACCTCCTGACCGGCTCCTACGTCGCCGAATGCGGAGATGCTTCCGGTACCGCCCTTTTTAACGGCATCAGAAAAACATGGTCGCAGAAAATCTGCGGTCTCATCGATCCCGGTCTCCTCAAGCTGCTTCCTCCAGTAATTGATTCAAACAAACCCTCCGGAATGGTTTCCGCCAAGGCCGCTTCCCTGTTCGGGATTCCGGAGGGCATTCCCGTTTCTTCCGGCGGCGGCGACAACATGATGGGAGCTATCGGCACGGGTACCGTCCGCGACGGCTTCCTGACGATGAGCCTCGGTACCTCGGGCACCCTCTACGGCTATTCCGACAACCCGGTCTCGAATCCCCAGGCAGGTCTCTCCGGCTTCAATTCCTCGACCGGCGGCTACCTGCCCCTCCTGTGCACCATGAACTGCACCGTCGCGACCGAGGAAACGAGAAAGCTCTTTAACCTTGACGTGAAAGAATTCGACGAGTGCGCCGCAAAAGCCCCCATCGGATCCGAAGGGGTGGTGTTCCTCCCCTTCTTCAACGGCGAGAGGACCCCGAACCTGCCGAACGGCAGGGCAAGCATAAACGGCCTGACCGCCGCAAACTGTTCGAGGGAAAACATCGCGCGCGCCGCGATGGAATCGGCAATATTCGGAATGCGGATCGGGCTTGAGGCCTTTCAGGTGCTCGGCTTCCGCGCCCGCGAAATACGCATAACAGGCGGCGGCAGCAAGAGCGCGCTGTGGCGGCAGATCGCCGCAAACGTAATGAACCTGACCGTCAAGCGCCCCGACAACGACGAGTCGGCAGCAATGGGCGCCGCTGTCCAAGCCCTATGGTGCCTTGAGACCTGTGGCCTTGAGACCTGTGGCCTTGAGACCTGTGGTCTCGAGCCCGGGTCAGGGAAGGCAGTCAGCATCGCGGAACTGACTGATGAACACGTGCGCATCAGCGGTGAGGACGCAGTCACCCCTGATCCTTCCGCGGTCACCGCGTACAACAAAGCCTACAATGAATACAACCGGTATCTGGGAGCTCTCGCTCCTCTGTATATGTAACGAAAAATTTTTTTAGGAGGTTATTATGTCTTATTTCAAGGGTAACAAAGAGTATTTCGCCGGTATCGGGAAGATCGCCTATGAGGGACCAAAATCGAAAAACCCGCTCGCGTTCAAGCACTATGATCCGGACAAAACCGTGGGCGGAAAAAAAATGAAGGATATCCTCCGCTATGCCACCGCCTACTGGCACTGCTTTTGCGGCGACGGCGGAGACCCCTTCGGTTCGGCAACCCGCGACTTCCCCTGGAACGGATCGTCCGACGCGATGGCAAACGCGGAAGCGAAAGCCGACGCGGCTTTCGAGTTCATCACCAAGCTTGGAACTCCCTACTACTGCTGGCACGACCGGGACATTTCCCCCGAAGGGAAGACACCCGAGGAAAGCCTTGCCAACCTCGACAAGATTACCGACGGCCTGAAAAAAAGACAGGACGCGACCGGGGTTAAGCTCCTGTGGGGAACCGCGAACGCGTTCAGCAGCCCGCGCTTCATGAACGGCGCGGCGACCAATCCCGACTTCGAGGTAGTAGCTCTTGCCGCAAGCCAGATAAAGGGCGCCATCGACGCAACTATAAAACTCGGCGGAGAAGGCTACACATTCTGGGGCGGACGCGAGGGATACATGAGTCTCCTCAATACCGAAATGCAGAGGGAGAAAGACCACTTTGCCCGCATGCTGACCATGGCCCGCGACTACGGCCGCGGCAAGGGATTCAAGGGAACATTCTACATCGAGCCAAAACCGATGGAGCCCTCCAAGCACCAGTATGACTTCGACGCCGAAACCGTCATCGGCTTTTTAAAGAGCCACGGTCTCGAGAAGGACTTCGCCCTCAACATCGAGGCGAATCACGCAGAGCTCGCGGGCCACGACTTCTACCACGAACTTACCGTCTGCGTCGAAAACGGCATGCTCGGCTCGATCGACGCCAACCGCGGCGACCCCCGGACCGGCTGGGACACCGACCAGTTTCCCAACAGCATTTACGAGACGACAATGGCGATGATGGCGGTCCTCCGCATGGGCGGCTTCAAAACGGGCGGTCTCAATTTCGACGCGAAGGTGAGACGCAACTCGATCGAGGGAGAAGACCTCTTCCTGGCCCATATCGGCGGAATGGACCTCTTTGCCCTTGGCCTTGAAAAGGCGCAGGCGGTCATCGACGACGGACGCATCCCCGCAATGCTGAAAAACCGCTATGCATCCTTCGATTCCGGCAATGGCGCGAAATACGCGAAAGGAGGCTTCAAGCTCGACGAACTTGCCGCCCTCGCGAAAACCTACGGAAAGATCGGCCTGACCAGCGGCAAACAGGAACTCTACGAGAATATATTCAACGAAATCATCATGGGTAAATAATTCCTTATGGGGGAATCACGCAAGCGATTCCCCCATATCTGAAACAACACCGGATTTTCTCATGCGGTCGCAAGGAAAAAAAATGAAAACGCAAAAATATTTGACTGGAATAGGACTCCTCGATTTGATCATCCTGATATCCGCCTGCTCACGGAATGAGACGCTCAGATATTGGGCAGACAAAAATGCATCTGATGGCACAATGTGCGGTTGACGAAAAAGCCGTGCGCGATAATATCAAGCGATTCAACGGCCTCGGCCTCTTTGTTTCCTTTACCGAGATAGACATCCGTATCGAGTCGCCGCTGACGGAGCTGAAAGAAAATGAACAGGTGAATGCCTACAAAAAACTGATGGAAATCGCGATGAGCGAAAACAAGGCTCACAGTTACATTGTGTGGGGCTACACAGATACACGCAGCTGGATTCCCGGATTCTTCCCGGGCTTCGGTAATGCGAATATTTTCGACAAGAACGGAAAACCCAAGGCAGCGTATAAGGCGCTCGCGGAAATGATCAAGGGACATTAGACACAATCAGAGTTATGCCCTATATTAACCCTATGGTACAAACAACAAGTTTTTTGCCGGATAATAAACCGGTACTGTGTTCGGTTCTCGCCCATCTTCCCTATAACTGCGAAGAAATGGTAAAAATAGCATCCGGTACCGATCCTTCGCTCTTTACGATCACGCCTTACTCGATAACCGTCTGGGGCCTTCTGTATCTCGGGGAAGAGGAACTGGGATTTTTTATCCATGCCTCAAAATCCCCGATGGCAGCCCTTTTCAGCTCAACCGCCAAGGCTGAGTCCGCCAATCCCATCCATTTTCATGTCCCCTATGCGTCGATTACAAGCGCAGAAATCATTCGAATGGAAAACCCGAAAACCGTTTTCGGAAAATTCTGCTCGTGGTTTATCCTCAAAAAAGAAGACCGTTTTGAGTTAACCTGGGACGGCGGATTTCGTCTTGAATTTTTCTTGACGACTGACTGTGCGGAATTTGAAAAAACACTTGCCGGCAGGCTAAATTAAGGGCATAATGACAGAACAGCATTCAGTTGGGAGAAATCATTGTGGAATCCGCGCTAAAAAGAAGAATTCTCCTTGTAGACGTTGATTCTATCCTGTTGACCACATGGCAAAAAGACCTCGAAAAACGCCATTATACCGTTATTACCACCTCATCCAGTGACGAAGCCGTAAAAATCACCGATACCGAATCTATCGATATGATCCTCATGAATATCGACGCGGAAACCGGAATTAGCGGAATTGAAACTGCTTCCCTGATTTTACAGAAGCACGACATTCCCCTTATTTTTCTTTCCGGGGATACCGATTGCGAAAATGCGGATAACGTCGGAAAAGTGAAATCCTATGGACTAGTACTGAAAAACTCCGGAATTGCGGTACTCGACGCTTCGATACAGATTGCGTTTCAGCTCTTTGAGTCCATTCAAATTGATCAGGTAAAAGAGACCGCATTGAGGGAAAGCGAGAATAAATACCGCTGTCTTGTGCAGAACTCACCTGATTCCATCATCATTTATATAGACCGTAAAATTGTATTTGCGAATGAAGCTTCCATTGCATTGTTCAAGGCCTCACACGCGGGACAATTGATTGAAAAGCCGCTGATTGAACTTATCCACCCCGATTCCCGGGAATTTGTGGAAAAAAGGATTTCAGAGGCAGCCAAGTCCAATCTTCCCCTGCCCTTTGTGACAGAAAAGCTGCTGTGCCTCGACGGTACGTCGGTAGAAGTAGAGGTCAAGGCAATACCAATCGTTCTGGACGGCAAAAGAGCAATCCAGGTAATTATCCGCGATCTTACCGAACAGAAAAAGGTGCAGCAGGCCTTAAGCGAAACCGAACAGCGGTTCAAGGCTATCGTGGAGACCTCTCCGGATGGAATAGTCATTTCTTCCCTCGACGGAACCATTCAGTTTCTCACTCA